>JAUSPL010000283.1 GCA_030656535.1 Gemmobacter sp. | reverse complement strand
GGTCAAAGTTGTCCGCCAAAGCTCCGCCGGGAATCGCAAGGATCATGATGGGTAAGGTTGTAGACGCCTGCACCAGCGCGATCATGTCGTGCGACGGTGTCAGTTCCGCCATCATCCAGCCCGCGCCGACCCCCTGAATCAAGGACCCAAGATTGGCAACCAGCGTCGCCAGCCAGATCAGCCGGTACGCAGGGTGGCGCAGCGGGGAAAATGCGGATGGTGTGGGGTTTGACATGCCTCAGGACCGGATCAAGCGGGGCATCACGTCACGGGCGACGATCCTGAACTCGGACAAGACGGTTCAACCTCTGGCAACGGCACGCCCGAACTGCGGGCATGGCCGGAACGGCTATCATACCCGCGCAAGGTGGCCTGAACCCGGGGCGGGGTCAACACACCAAATCATCTTGCGCGCCCGTGCCGGTGCCACGCGCCTGACAGCCCCGCGCGATCAGCCCCCGGTCGCGGTGCGAAACCATGCGACAATGGCGGCACGTTCGGCCGGTTCGATAAAGCTCAGATTTGCGGGTGGCATCGCGTTGGTCAAACCGGCCTGCAGATAGATTTCGCGCGCATGTCGCGCAACTGCGCCGGGGCTGTCCAGAACCACGCCCTTGGGTGCCCACAAAAGACCGTCCCATCCCGGCTCGGCGGCGTGGCACATGGAACAGCGACCCATGACGATATCACTGACCTGATCAAACCCCTCGGCGCTGGCAAATCGCAGGGCGGCACCCTTCAGCTCTGTCTCGCCCTCGGGTGCCGGGGTGCGGATCGAAGACAGCCAGATGATCAGGATGAACAGGATTGCCGTCGCAGCCCACGTCCAGTTTGGCGACCCTTTGCGGGCGTGCTTGGTGTTGAAATAGTGCCGGATCGTCACGCCCATCAGAAAGACCAGGGACGCGATGGCCCAGTTGTATTCGCTGGCAAAGGCCAAAGGGTAGTGGTTGGACAGCATCAGGAAAATGACCGGAAGCGTCAGGTAATTGTTATGCGTGCTGCGCTGCTTGGCGATCTTTCCGTAT
The DNA here is from genome assembly GCA_030656535.1 of Gemmobacter sp. Taxonomy (GTDB): domain Bacteria; phylum Pseudomonadota; class Alphaproteobacteria; order Rhodobacterales; family Rhodobacteraceae; genus JAUSPL01. Next base: position 3,409 of record JAUSPL010000283.1, on the reverse strand, counting down.
TTCGCGTCCGGCACCCGGCCTGCCTTGAGGTCCGCAACCACGATCCGCTGGTTGGGCATGATGGTCATGAACACGTTGGCCGACATGATGGTGGCGGTGAATGCCCCTAGATGCAGCAGCGCCGCCCGACCCGAAAACACCTGAGTATAGCCCCATGCCATGACCACCAGAATGACATACAGCAGAACCATCAACCGGGTGTTGTCATCCCCGAACCTGGATTTGCAGATGACGTCATAGACCACCCACCCGAACGCGAGCGACGCCAGCGAGATCAGGATGGCCTGCCAAACCGGCACGTCCAGGACGTTCGGATCGACCAGATAGAACTCGGCCCCCACGTAATAGACCAGCGCCAGCATGGCGAACCCCGAAAGCCACGTCGCATAGCTTTCCCATTTGAACCAGGTCAGGTGTTCGGGCAGCCGTTCGGGCGCTACCAGATACTTCTGGATGTGATAAAACCCGCCTCCATGGACCTGCCATTCCTCGCCATGCGCGCCCGCCGGCATTCCCGGCGCCTTTTGCAGGCCAAGGTCGAGCGCAATGAAATAGAATGACGAACCGATCCACGCGATCGCTGTAATTACATGCAGCCAGCGCACCGCAAATTCGGCCCAGGCCGCAAAGACGTAAAGATCATACATCGCGCATCACTCCATTTCTGATGGTCAGGCTATACCGGGGAACACTATTCTGTTAATCCTGCAAATGGCTCAGCACTTTCAATCAGGGCCATATAATCACCGGGGCGCCGTGATGTCCTACGTCAACAACCTGAAAATGTTCGTCCGTGTCTATGAATTGGGCAGCATGAGCGCCGCGGCCCGGGATCAGCGCACCTCGCCCGCAGTGTCGTCGGCGCGAATCTCGGAACTGGAAAAGCATCTGGGCGTGCGACTGTTCAACCGCACCACGCGCAGCCTGCAGCCGACAGAAAACGGACGCCTTTTCTATGAAGGCGCGCGCAAGGTGCTGGACGCGATCGACGAAGCCGAGGCGGCGGTGGTGGACGCCACACAAAACCCGCGCGGATCGGTATTTGTGGCGGCCCCCCTGGGTGTCGGGCGGCGTTTCATCGCGCCGCTTGTCCCCGCCTTCAAGGACGAATACCCGCAGATCGACGTCCGGTTGCGGCTGTCAGACCGGGTTGTCGATGTGGTCGCCGAGGGTCTGGACCTGGCCTTTCACCTTGGCATCCTGGAGGACTCGACGCTTAAGGTCAGGCAGGTTGCCGAATGCCCGCGCATCTTGTGCGCGGCACCCGGCTATGTCACCCGGCGCGGCAATCCGGTTGACGGCGCGGCCTTGGTACGCGACCGCCACGAGTGTCTGAACCTGCGGTTTCCGGGCGCCAAGGAGTTCCAGTGGACCCTGCAAACCCCCGAGGGCCTGCGCAGGTTCGAAATCACCGGGCCGTTCGAATCCGATGATGGCGATGTACTGACCGGCTGGGCGCTGTCTGGGCGCGGTATCGTGATGAAACCCATTTTTGAGGTGGCAGACCATTTGCGAAGCGGCGCGCTGGTCCCCGTGGCAACCGCCACACCGCCCCTGCCCGCGCAGTTGTCGTGCCTGTCGCAGCACCGCCGTTTTCGCGACCCGAAGATCCGGTTGTTCGTGGAATTCATCGTCACCCGGATCAAGGCAGATCTGGGCGCGCAGGTCGCAGGATTGGCGCTGGCCTGAACCCGTTCCGGCGCTGCGGGATTGCACCGGCGGCAGGTCCGAGGCAAAGTGAGGCAGGTCCGGTCGATACCCATGACAGGAGTTGGCGGCATGCCGCAGATGGTTGCAAAGGTCTGTGTCGTTCTGGCCGCGCTGACCACACCACAGATCGGCGCGGCGCAAACCGGATTTTCGGGCGAATGGGTCTGCAAGATCACCTATACTGACCTGACCCCGCAAGGGCAGCGCATCAGCGGTTTTACGCGCGATTTCCGGATGATTGCGCATCCCGACGGCACTTTTGTCGTGCAAGGGACTCAGGCAGGTGCCGACGGATCCACCCTGTTCCAAAGCTATGGTGAGTGGCAGGCGCATGGCGACAGGTTCATCGCGCATGGGCCCGAGCAATCCAACGCCATGGTCCAGATCCCGGGGATGGTCTTCAGCTTTATGGGCACCGCTAACCAGGATGGTACGCTGTCCCATACCTACGAATCGCGCGATCCATCCCAGCGTCATGTGACGGATCGCACGACCTATTTCTGCAAGCGCCAAGAGTAACCCGGACCGCGCGCCTTCGTTGGTTGCGGGTCCAGCGCGGTGGTGCGGCCGGGCGGCGCTGCCGCATCAACTGCCGCGATAGGTTGAATATGCGAAAGGCGAAATCAGCAAGGGCACATGGTAATGCGTGTCCGGGTCCGACACGCCGAACCGGATCGGGATCTGGTCCAGAAACAGCACCGCATCCCCAGCCTGGCCGCTGGCCCGCAGGTAGTCGCCCGCAAAGAAGACCAGCTCATAGGTGCCTTGCGTCACCATGTCACCGGAAAGCATCGGGCCATCGGTGCGTCCGTCGGCATTGGTCACCAACTCTGCGATCTTGCTGCGATTGTCGCCGATCACCCGGTACAACGCGATCCTGACCCCCGCCGCGGGTTTCCCCCGCGCCGTGTCCAGAACATGGGTCGTCAACTTGCCACCTGCCATAGCATCCTCCGTCCGCTTACAGTCGCGGCAACTATGCCGTCAAATCAGGCCAGAGGCGACGCCATTCCTGCGCGATAAGTCTTTCATTGTTTTTTTGAAAAACACACTGATTATTCCGCGTTACAAAATAATGCACAGGACGAGGAACACCCCATGATCCGTTACCCCCGCGATCTATCAGGCTATGGCCCGCGCCAGCCTGACCCGCAGTGGCCCGGCAGCGCCCGTGTCGCGGTGCAGATTGTGTTGAACTATGAAGAGGGCGGCGAAAACAACGTCCTTCACGGCGACGCTCAGTCCGAGGCGTTCTTGTCTGACATCGCCGGTGCGGCGCCGTGGCCGGGCCAGCGACACTGGAACATGGAATCGATCTATGACTACGGCGCCCGCGCCGGATTCTGGCGCCTGCACAAACTGTTCACCGGCATGGAAATTCCGCTGACCATCTACGGCGTCGCGACCGCCTTGGCCCGCAGCCCTGAACAGGTCGCCGCGATGAAATCGGCCGGCTGGGAAATCGCGTCGCACGGTCTGAAATGGGTCGAACACAAGGACATGCCCGAAGCGCAGGAACGCGCCAGCATCCTTGAGGCCATCCGTCTGCACACCGAGGTTGTGGGCACCCCGCCGCGCGGCTGGTACACCGGGCGCTGCTCGGTCAACACCGTGCGTCTGGTCGCGGAAACCGGCGCTTTCGACTATGTATCAGACACCTATGACGACGACCTGCCGCACTGGATGGAATTCGGTGACC
>JAUSPL010000209.1 GCA_030656535.1 Gemmobacter sp. | reverse complement strand
TCAACAAGATCCGCGCGCTGCGATTGAATGGGGGCAGACCGTGCCACCGACGGCGGCTCGGCTGGCTCTGTTCCCGCAAGAACCGCCATCCGCGCGCCGACCACCATGAACAGCGCAAAAAACCCCAAGCCCAGAAACGCCAATCGCCCTTCGGCGCGCGTGCGCGACCGGTCGCGCATCGTCTCGTGGCGCAAACGGATGTTCTCGGCCTCGATGGCATCGGGGTCTTCGCCCCGCGCGCGGGCATCCAGGATACGCGCCAGCGGGCGCAGCGGAACGCGGGTCGTCATGGCAGCAGCTCCGGGTCGAAGGAAGGATCAAGCGCCATCACATCCACAGCGCCATCGATCAGCGGCTCTGGCGGCAGAGGCTCTGGCAGATTGCGGATATCGGCGAATTGCTCGGGCACCATCGCCATCAACCCCAGCCGGTCAAAGTTCGCGGCCACCAGTTCGGTCAGCCGGTCAGGCCGATTCAGATAGGCCCATTCGGCGCGCTGAACGGCAATCGCCTCGCGCAGCACGGTGATGTCGCGGCTCAGACGGCGCGCGTCTTTCAGGACCTCCTGGGTGTGATAGTTTTCGCGGTAGGCCCAGAACCCAAGCGTCATCACAACAAGTCCCGAAGCGACCAGAAGCAGGGTGCGCATCATCGCGATTTTCTCCGGCTGGACAGGGTGGGAAGGCGCGGTGCGCCAAGGGCGTCGGCATCCACCGGGCCCGCGTCGAGCGACGTCCGCCGACCGATCCGCAACAGCGCCGAACGTGACCGCGGGTTGACGGCCAGTTCGGCCTCATCCGCCGCGATGGGCTTTTTGGTCAACGGCTCGAACCGAACCGGTTCCGGGGCCACGTCGGGGGCATGGCGGCTGCCTTGGCCCCCGCCACCCGCGCGGGACGCGAAGAACCGCTTGACGATGCGATCTTCCAGCGAATGAAAGCTGACCACCGCCAACAGACCGCCGGGCTTCAACGCCCGCTCTGCGGCCGCCAGCCCGTCGACCAATTCGCCAAATTCAGTATTGACCGCGATGCGCAGCGCCTGAAAGCTGCGGGTTGCTGGGTGGCTTTGACCCGGTTTGGGGCGCGGAAGGCACTTTTCAACGATCCCCGCCAGACGCGCGGTCGTTTCAATCGGCGCCACAGTACGCGCCGCCACGATCGCGCGGGCAATCCTGCGTGACGCGCGTTCTTCGCCATAATGATACAAGATATCGGCCAGCGCGGCCTCATCTGCCTCGTTGACGATGTCGGCCGCAGATTCGCCCTGCCCGCTCATCCGCATGTCCAGGGGACCATCGCGCAGAAAGGAAAACCCGCGCTCGGGCTGATCCAACTGCATGGACGACACGCCAAGATCCAGCACCACCCCGTCCAGCGGCACACCGGCATGAACATCCAGAGACGAAAAGGTGCCCTCGACCAGCCGCACACGATCCCCATACGGCGCGGCCCAATCGGCCGCCAGGGCCAAGGCATTCGGATCGCGGTCTATGCCGATGACCTGATCCGCCCCGGCCGCAAGCAGCCCGCGGGCATATCCACCGGCACCCAAGGTGCCATCCAGCCACACACCGCGGATCGGCGCACAGGCCGCCAGCAAAGGTCCCAGAAGAACCGGAATATGTGGCGCGCCGTCATCAGACATCAAAGACCCCCGATCCAGCCGAAGCGCGCTGACCGGCAGTGCACGGAAAGGGCGTCATATCACAGATCATCGGTCTGCCCCCGCGGCCGCAGGCAACAGGCTGAGCACGTTGGCGTTGCCCGTGACGCGCGCCTGCAGCGCGGCCAGTTTGGCAGATTTCTCTGCTTCCAGGTCTTCGGGTTTCCAGATGCGAAAGGTCTGCAGCGCGCCGGCAAAAATCGCCTCGCCGCCGTCCTTTGCCAGGCCGATCTTGTCGCGCAGCCGTTGAATCAACACAATCCTGCCGTCGTTGTCGACCTCGCAGACCTCGGACCCCGAGATCACGAAAAGTTCAAGGATTTCGCGGTCCTCGGACCCTTCGGGCATACTGCCGACACGCTCGACAATGCGGTCAAATGCGCGCATCGTGTAACATTCAAGGTATTTGCGCCGGGGATCACCATGCACGATGCGGACACGGGCGCGCTTGCCGTCGCCTGCCTCGGGATCGCCTTCATCCAGCACACGCCGAAAGTCGGCGGGGATGGAGACGCGCCCCTTCCCATCAACCTTCTGCGTGATCTCGCCGGAAAAGTGCACGGCGTGTTATCCCTTCCGTCCCTCGCAGCTGCGCCCCATTCCGGGGCCTTTAATGACGACGGCGGACCAGGCGCTGCCGAGCCTGATCCGCCGCCCACTGTCCCGTTACCGGGAAACCGAGGGCACGCCACCTGGGGGGATGTCGCTCGCCTGCCATCGGTATTCTTTAGTAATTTCAGTGTCCTGAGAGAGAGAAGCCTGATGAAACCTGCCTCGGTGTTTCGGGATCTTTGCTTGCGTCCCTATGGTCTGGCTGCTCGTCCTTCCGGATGACCAAGAGTTGCCATGGAACTGCATGGGTCGCAACGGGTTTTTTTGGGACTGAATGGGTAATCTTGAGCTTCCTGCAGGTGACCCACCTGGAGCCAAGACCGATTTCGCGCAGGTCTAGCGAAATTCGTCCCAATAGATACTAGATATAGACGCCCCATGAAGTTCCATGCGGGACCATGCCAGCAAACTTTTTTGGGACGACACTTGAAGACCTGTGGTGCTTTTGACACGATCGCAGGATCAAAACCGGAACATTCAAACCGCACGCGCCGAATCACATCCGATCACGCGCGGTTGATTCGGGGAATGGGTGTCAGGACGCCGCATTTCGACAGATTTCACCAGCCCGCGCCCATCCAGCGCCATGAGGCGTGAAAATCGAGGTCCACAGTTCCATACAGTTCCATGAACCCCGTATTTCGCCCGATTGGGCGGCGCGCTTGACCGATCAGGCCATTCCACCCGCGACAAGACGGGCGGCAAGGCGCGCATAGGCATCAGACGCCGGCCCGTCCCCTGCCGCAACCGGGGTGCCGCTGTCGCCTGCGACCCGGACATCCAACGTCAGCGGCAATTCGGCCAAAAGCGGCAGACCCAGCTTTTCGGCTTCGGCGCGCACGCCGCCGTGACCGAAAATATGATCCTCGTGGCCACAGTTCGGGCAAACGTAGGTCGACATGTTCTCGATCAACCCAAGCACAGGGGTTTTCAGCGTCTCGAACATGTTCAGTGCCTTGCGCGCATCCAGCAAGGCGACATCCTGCGGCGTGCTGACAACAATCGCCCCGGTGATCGGATAGCGCTGGCACAGCGTCAATTGCACATCCCCGGTGCCGGGCGGCAGATCGACGATCA
>JAUSPL010000279.1 GCA_030656535.1 Gemmobacter sp. | reverse complement strand
AGGGACTTCGACCGTCAGGTCGCTGAGTTTCAAGTCCGCGTGGCCGTCCTGAACGGCTTCACCGCGCTCGGCATACCCGTCACTGAAGCCGTGGGATGAGTCTGTCCGCAGAAAGGGGAGGTCCGCCTGTCACCAGATTTGAGCAACAGAGCCCATTTTGGCGCGTTTTTTGTCCATCGTGACTGAGTAAACTTATCTATCGGCCGGAAATCGGGCCGATGGAGACGACCGACAAGAACAAGCTTGCTGGATATGCCTGTGGCATTGCAAGGCCGCGATGCACGCAAGGTGTCAGCCGCCTGTTCCAGCTTGGGGACCACCGCCTCGATCGCCAACCGGATGGCGCGCACCATCAGTTGGAAGGCCATGACTGCGGCCGCGATCAACAGATAGGCCACGATGAGTCCTCAACACTGTCTCAAGAAATCCGCTGACCGTGCCACTTGTCTCTGCCGTATTGTCCGGCAGGCACCGAATCCACCAGCGCCGTCGCCAGCTTGCCGACGCCCAACAAGCCAGCCAGATCAAGACGCAGTCCGATCTTGACCTGGGTTGCATCGACCCAAACCCGGCCCACATCAGCGCGTTGCCCAACTGGTCGCGGCGCGGGTCTTGAACGATCAGCTTGTCCAGTTGCAGCGTATCCTTCCAGTTCACCGCTGTCGAAATGAACACGTCGGCGGGCGCGCCGGCCTGAACCTGATTGGCCAGCGCCGAACTGCCACCTCAGGAAATCACCATCTTATGTCGGGTTTGGCCTGTCGCTGGATGGCAATCGCATCGAGCGCGTTCTTGAAGCTGGCTGCGGCAAAGACAGCTGTCTGCTCGACCAGCGCGGCGGCGGGCAGCGTCAGGGCGGTGGTCAGGGGCAGGGCAATCGCCAATGTGGGGCGACGGGTCAGGGCAAACATGTGGTTTCTCGCCAACCAGCGATATGTTTTGCAAGACGTATCGTGCGGGTCCGGTTGTTGATGCCAGCACTATTTCTGACGGAAAATATCGGCTTCTCCACGCAAAGGGGCGCGGCTGGGTCGTCCGACCCTTATCCCGCTGCTGCGGGGCGCATCGCGGGTTTGGCCGTGGCGCGATGACATGGGCGCGTTCTTGCACGACCGTCGGTCATGACGAACCCTGTGCCTTGCGGCCAGAGGGTCTTCTGGGGCAATATATGGTAGGACATGGTGGGAGGCCGGTATGGCGCAAGGGTTGGTCAGGGGCATCGCGGCAGGGGCTGTGGTTTCGGTGCTCGGATTGGGCCTGACGTCGGTCATGGTGCCGATGCCAGTCGTTGATGCGCCGTTGCCGACGTCTGTCGGCGGTGCGCCGTTGCCGACAGATATCGGCGGTGCGTCGTTGCCGACCCCGGTGGCCACGCCTGTCGCTCCGGTGGAGCCTGCGGTGGGGGCCGACGTGACCGGCCGTCCTCAGGCGGGCGCGGGCACCTCCGGGGGGCAATCGGATGCTCCAGCGATCTCCGCTTCGGGGGGCAACCGCGATACCCCCAGCGGGGCGGCCGAACCTGTCTCCGAGCAGGCCGCGGCAGGCGACGATGCTGGCACAGCGGGGGCCAAGTCCCCCCCTCAGGTCGCGCCGGTCGTGACATCTGATGTCGGAACCGAGCGTGCGCCATCGGTGATCGCAATGCTTCCTTCGACGGGCGGCACGATGGTTCCGACGGAAAGCGGCGTGGTCAATCCGGTTCCCGAAGTCATCACAGTCAGGCCCGACAATTCGGCAGCCGCCAGACCGAAAGCCCCGGCCAAGGAGTCGCCGCCATTGGAGCCTGACGCTGTTGCTCCGGCGCCTGCCTCGATGTCTGCGGCACCGCCGACCACGGTGCCACCCGCCACGCGCGAACCCGACCCAAAGATCCCGGCCGCTGATCTTGACCTTGCAGGCGGTGATGCTGCCTCGGTCGAGGCGGGCGCGGCAAGCCCGCCCTCTGATCCGGGCATCGACAGTCCCACTGCCGTGGCCCCGCCTTTGCCCCAGCCAGAGCCGCTTTCCCGCCCTGAACCCGCGCAGACCTCGGACGCAGGTTCGCAGCCCATGCCGCCCGCCCAAGGCACCCAAGTTGCCGTGGCAGAGCCTGACAGCGCCCCAGTCCAAAGTGGTGCAGACGCTGACAATACCCCTTCCGCAGCGCGACCTGAAAGCGATGCCGCCCCCGATCCGGTCACCAGAACCGACCCACAGACGGACATCGGGTCCAGTACTGACGCCCCCACGCAATCGGCCACCAATGGCAGCGCCCCGGTTGCACAAGGGACGCCTGCTGATGATGTGGCGCCTCGGTCAGCCGCATCGCAGACTGACGCGGCAGAGAGTGGCGAGAGCGGTCAATCGCCGACGCAGGAGCCCAGGACGCAAACCCTGCCGACGGTTTTGACACTGGACCCGGCCCAAACCACCGATCCGGCTGACCGCACCTTGCCCAACCGGCCGCAGCCGGGTTTGCATGTCGCCGTCGACGGTGTGCGCGTCGGGCGGTTGCCCCGCATTACGGGACCAGACACACCAAGCCCGGACGCGGTGCCCGGTGGGCAACCGTTGGTTCCTGCTGCGGCTGCGGGCATCAGTGGGTCTGTTGCCGCCGATGGCGCGGCACTTGTGCGGAATGCGCGGGTTTTTGAGAACCCGGATCGCAAGCCGCTGATGTCGATCATCTTGATTGACGCGGGCGCCTCTGACGCGTTGCGCGCGACCCTGGCGCCCGGCGAATTTCCCGTCACGCTCGCGCTGGACCCCGAAATCCCCCGTGCCGCTGAAATCGCGGCGACGTGGCGCGCTGCCGGGCAAGAAGTGCTTTTGCTGGGATCGGGACTGCCGGCGCGCGGCACGGCCTCGGATTTCGAGGTGGCACTGGAATCGCTGGCTCAGACATTTCCCGGATCACTTGGGATGATTGATGCCCCCAATGGCGGGTTTCAAGCAGACCGCAGGCGGTCCGCCGATCTGGTCCCGGCGCTGGCCGCGCGGGGGATGGGGTTGGTGACGTGGGACCGTGGCCTGAATTCGGCCAATCAAATCGCGCTGCGCGACGAACTGCCCACCACGCTGGTGTATCGTGAACTGGACGCAGACGGCGAGAACGCATCCACGATCGGTCGCTATCTGGACCGCGCTGCCTTTCGGGCCGCGCAGGAAGGTCAGGTCGTCGTGGTGGGCCGCATGCGCGCCGAAACGGTGCAGGCCATTCTGGACTGGGCTGCCGGGGGCAGGGTAGACACCGTGGCACCCGCCCCGGTTTCTGCGGTCCTGGCGTTGCCCTGACCCGGCAACGCGCCGATGGCCGGGCCAAGGGTTATCGCAACCCGATGTCCGCCAGCGCCGCCGCAAGCCCGGCGGGCAGCGCCGTATCGCTGTCACGCTGTGCGGGCAAATCGCGCGGGCAGTCGCTTGCGGCCAGATAGCGCCAGCCCTGAAACGGTCGGCGCGGGGCGGGTTCTGTGCGGATGACCGCAGCATCCAGCACCAGCGCGCATCGCAAGATACCGTCGGCGCCTTCGACCCGTTCCATCGCAAGTATCGGCTGACGGGCAAGGATCACGCCCTTGATCACCCAATAAAGCGACCCTCCGCCCAGAATTTCGGGCTCACGTTTGGGCCACATCCGGGTGACGTGGACGGCGCGGCCTTTGGGCCACCGATGGGCCTGGCTTGCCTGCCATGACGTCAGATCCTCGACGCTGTCGGCGCCGACACAGAGTTTCAGGATATTGAGTCTGTCACTCACGGCGTTCCCCTTGTACAGGGATCGCAACTTAACCCCCCACGGCGCGAAGGCAAGATTGACCGGCCCGCGCCGACGCACTATCTTGTGCGTCCTTCTCTTTCCACCCCCAACCGCAAGGGTCTTGCCATGTCCCGTTTCGCCGCCCCCATCGCTGAGCAGATCTGGGATATGAAATACCGCCTGAAGGCCGCCGACGGAACGCCGGTCGACGCCACCGTCGAGGACAGCTGGCGTCGCATCGCACGCGCGCTGGCGGCCCCAGAGGCCGATCCGGCCCTGTGGGAGGACCGTTTCTATACCGCCCTGGAAGATTTCAAATACCTGCCCGCAGGCCGCATCACCGCAGGGGCAGGGACCGGGCGGGCCGTCACACTGTTCAACTGCTTTGTCATGGGCACGATTCCCGACAGCATGGGCGGCATTTTCGACATGCTGCGCGAAGCGGCGTTGACCATGCAGCAGGGCGGTGGGATCGGCTATGATTTCAGCACCATCCGTCCGCGCGGAGCCGAGGTGAAGGGCGTCGCCGCCGATGCCTCGGGGCCATTGTCCTTCATGGATGTGTGGGATGCGATGTGCCGGACGATCATGTCCGCCGGATCGCGCAGGGGGGCCATGATGGCGACCATGCGATGCGACCACCCCGACATCGAGGCGTTCATCATCGCCAAGCAAGACCCCGCCCGGCTTCGGATGTTCAACCTGTCGGTTCTGATCACCGATGGCTTCATGGATGCGGTCCGGGCAGACGGACCCTGGGAGCTGCAATTCGACGGCAAGATCTTCAAGACCCTGTCGGCGCGCGATCTTTGGAACCGCATCATGCGCGCGACCTATGATTATGCCGAACCGGGCGTGATCTTCATCGACCGCATCAACAAGGCCAACAACCTTGGCTATGTCGAAACGATTGCGGCGACCAACCCTTGCGGCGAACAGCCCTTGCCACCGTATGGAGCGTGCCTGCTGGGGTCGGTGAACCTTGCGCGGCTGGTGCGTGACCCGTTCACACCTGCGGCCTGCCTGGACCCCGAGGCGCTGGATGATCTGGTGCGCCTGGCCGTGCGGATGATGGACAACGTCGTTGACGAATCCAGATTTCCGCTGCCGCAACAGGCCGAAGAGGCGCGCAACAAGCGCCGGATCGGGCTGGGTGTCACCGGGCTTGCGGATGCTTTGCTGATGCTGGGGCTGCGCTACGGATCGGACGATGCCGTGGTGCAGACCGAGGCCTGGATGAAGGCGATTGCCCGGTCGGCCTATCTGGCCTCGGTCGGCCTTGCGCGGGAAAAAGGGGCGTTCCCCCTGTTCGATGCGGAAAAGTATCTGGCCTCGGGCACCATGCGCGCGATGGACGCCGATGTGCGCGACGCCATCCGACAGTACGGCATACGCAATGCCCTGCTGACATCCATCGCCCCGACCGGCACCATCAGCCTGTATGCCGGCAACGTCAGTTCCGGGATCGAGCCGGTCTTTGCCTATGCCTATACCCGCAAGGTGTTGCAAAAGGACGGATCGCGTACCGAGGAGGAGGTCATTGATTACGCGGTGCAGATGTGGCGCGACCTGAAAGGCGATGCGCCGTTGCCGGATTATTTCGTCAACGCCCAGACCTTGCCGCCGCTTGACCACGTCCGGATGCAGGCCGCAGCGCAGAAGTGGGTCGACAGCAGCATCTCGAAAACCATCAATTGCCCTGAGGACATCAGCTTTGACGCGTTCAAGGATGTCTATATGGCCGCCTGGGATCAGGGATGCAAAGGTTGCACAACCTATCGGCCCAATGACGTCACGGGTTCGGTGTTGACCGTATCGGAAACCACCGACAAGGCCCCTGGCGAAACTCCGGAATCGGGTGCGGGGCAGGGTGCCGAGGTGGTGTACCTGTCCGAACCGCTGAACCGTCCAGCCGCATTGGAAGGTGCCACATACAAACTGAAATGGCCCGACAGCGAACATGCGCTGTACATTACCATC
>JAUSPL010000277.1 GCA_030656535.1 Gemmobacter sp. | reverse complement strand
GTGGTGATGGTGCCGGTCGACGGCGGCTATACCATGAACGTCGAAACCATGATGCGTGTCATTTCCCGGCTGCGGTCTTCGGTTGTGCTGCCGATGCATTGGTTTTCGGGCCGCTCGCTTGATGTGTTTCTGGCGGGGATGAATGATGCCTTTGACGTCGTCCGTCTGGACCAGAACAGCATCGAGCTTGCCTTGCATGATCTACCCGCGCGCCCGACCATCGTGGTTTTGCAGCCGCAGTTGTTACGCTAAACCCTTGCCCCGTCGTCTTGATACAAATATCCCAGCCTGAGGCATCTGCCGGGCGCACCCATTGTCTCGGCCAGATGGACCCTTGCTTTGCATCGAGGCACGCCATGCTGAACCCAGCCGACCCTGTTTTTGTTCAATCCCTTGCCGATATATTGCCCAAAGGTGTGCTGCGCGCGCCAGAGCCGCGCCATCTGGAGGAACCACGTGGACGCTGGAACGGTCAGGCCGGCATTCTTGCGCTTCCCCGGACCACCGCCGAGGTCGCAACGATCGTCCGCCACTGCGCGAAATGCCGGGTCGGCATCGTGCCTTGGGGAGGGGGGACCGGACTGGTTGGCGGCCAGATCGCGCCGCCGGCGCTATCTACCGTCCTTTTATCTCTGGAACGCATGACCGCCCTGCGCGGGGTCTGGCCACAAGAGAACGCGATGGCCATCGAGGCGGGCGCCACACTGGCCCGCGCCCAACAGGCCGCCAGTGACGTCGACCGCCTGTTTCCCTTGTCACTGACCTCAGAAGGAACCGCGACGATTGGGGGCAACCTGGCGACCAACGCGGGCGGTGTGAATGTCGTCCGCTATGGCAACACGCGCGATCTGTGCCTGGGGATCGAGGCGGTTCTGGCTGACGGCTCGACGCTGCATGGATCGACCCGGCTGCGAAAGGACAATACCGGGTATGATCTGCGACATCTGTTGATCGGGTCCGAAGGCACGCTTGGCATCATCACCGCAGCCAGTCTGCGATTGATGCCGATTCCTGCGGGGCAGGGATCGGCGCTGATGGTTGTGCCTGATCCCGCAGCGGCGCTGGCGCTGTTGGCACTTGCGCAAGACCATACGTCGGGTGGCGTCATGGCGTTCGAACTGATCAATCGCACGGGGCTGGACTTTCTGACCCAGACCATGCCGGATCTGCGGCAACCGTTCGACGCCCCACCTGACTGGTTCGTGTTGATCGATATCGGCGTGCCAAAAGGGCTGTCGCCAGAATCCGCGCTGGAAGCGATCTTTGAGGATGCTCTGTCGCGCGGTCTGGTCACCGATGGGCTGATTGCGGCTTCTGAATCCCAGCGCAATGATTTCTGGCAGGTCCGCGAATCCATCCCCGAGGCCAATCGTCTGATCGGCGCGGTGGCGTCCCATGACATTTCCCTGCCACTGTCGGCGATCCCGGATTTCATCAGGTCGGCGGGTGAGAAACTTGGTGCATTGGGCGACTGGCGGATCAATTGCTTCGGCCATCTGGGCGACGGCAATCTGCACTACAACGTGTTCCCGCAGTTGGGCCGCAACAAAGCGGATCACGTCAATCAGCGCGATGCCGTGACCCGGCTGGTTCATGATCTGGTCAACGATCTGGGCGGGTCCGTCAGCGCGGAACATGGTATCGGCCGCCTGAAAACCGAAGATCTGATCCGCTACAGCGATCCGACAAAGGTGGCTGCAATGCGTGCGATCAAGGCCGCGCTGGACCCCTTGGGCATCATGAACCCCGGTGCGGTATTGACGTGACGCTGAAGCGATCGACATCAGCACGGCATCCGGGGTGGAGTCACCGCCCCGGCACGGAGCGTAACGTTATCGTCTGACCTACCAGCCCGACAGGCGACGCCCCAACACATATTCCAGCGCCATCCGCAATGACAGCGTACTGGCCGGCGCGCACAAACGAACAAGCGGGGGGCCCTGATCGCCGTCAGTCCGGGCAAAGTCCTCGTCGGGCTGATCCGATCCGATCAAGATCGCACCGGCAAAGGCCCGTGACAGGGACTTGCGCCGTGCAAGGGTCGTGGCCACCTCGGTGACGCCGCCCAACAAGTCACAGTCGATCACGGCCACACGCGGATGATCGTCGGGGCTATCTTCCCCCAGATGTTCTTGCCGCCGCACTTCGCCTCCCATGCGCCGCAGCCGTTTTTCCAACGTCACTGCCGCGCCTTCACCCGAAATCAGCAAGGCAGAAAACTTTCCACTCCTACCCCGGACAAGATCCTCGAACCGTCCGAACATTAGTTCCATTGCCTGTGTCCTTCTACGGCAGTCTCATGCGTGAATCACTCTCACCACGCCGTCGCAGACAATTGGGGCGATATGTGGGCAACAGATGAATCAGGAAATTCTGTCTGCTGAAAACCCTTCGACGTAAACCGCTTGTCCGGGTCTTTAGCCAGCCCTAGACTGAGCCCATTGTAAATTCAGTCCAATATGGTGGACCCCGGATGCCTGAACTGCGCGCATTAGACCATCGTTTCACCATCGAACCTGTGACCGAGGCGCGCATGAAGGCGCTTCAGGCCCGCAGCCACCCCGGTGCCTACGAAAACGAACCTGTGCCTGACCACATCCGTGCGCAAGTGAAACAGGTGGACGAAACCGACCGCATGGTGCGTCTTGCCGGACCGCATGAAACGTTGTGGATGCCCAAGCCGGTGCCGCGCCCGAACTGGTTTGCGATGGCGCGGGGATACAGTGACCACTTGCTGGGGAAATACTCCTGCAAGGGTTTTGTCGGCATCGAACAAGATGACGTCGTGGTCGATTGTGGGTCCTTTGTCGGGGGCTTTGCCTTGGGCGCGGCG
>JAUSPL010000276.1 GCA_030656535.1 Gemmobacter sp. | reverse complement strand
CTGCACATTGACGCGCCGTTGATCGTGACCGTTGGTGCCGACGAAACCCAAGAATTCCTGCAGCAATCGCGTGACTTTGCGGCCAAATGCGGCACGACCTCGATGGAGGTGCCAGGCACCAATCACATTTCGGTTCTGCTGGATGCGCTTGCCGTGCCGGGACATCCGCTGAATACGGCAGTCTTGCGCCAGATGGGGCTTTCGTAGCGGGGCGTAGATGGTATTCATTCCGCTCGCGCCGTAGCGCCCCGCTCGGCCAGGATCCCGCGCAGCAATACCAGCGAGGGCGCCCAGCGCGCCAGTCCGCGCAACGGCAATGCGCGCGACGGCAAAAGCGGCAAGGGCGCCTCATTCGGGTCGGCGCCTGCCGCCATCCAGTTGCCCAAGGCTTCGCCAAGGACGGTCGTAAACGCAACGCCCCGGCCATTGCAGCCAACGGCTCCGAAAATCCCTGCACCCGCAGTGGTCAGCAGGGGCAATCCATCGCGGGTCATCGCCGCTGTACCGCGCCAGACAGCGTCGATCTGTGGTACCGAACCAAGATCCAATTGTTGCGCCAGACGTTCTGCAATGCGTCGCGCCATGCGCCGCTCTGCCGCGTAGGGGATCAGCGCCATTCCACCGGAAATCAGGCGGTTGTCAGCATCCAGCCGATACGTGAAGATGTTGGTGCGGGTGTCCGATACCGGTTGCCGTCGCGGCGCGATGCGCGCCACGGTTTCGGCGGGCAGCGGTTCAGTGGCGATCTGGTAGACCGACAATGGCAACACACTTTGTCCCAGCTTGCGGGCGGCACCCGTTGTGCCCGCATTGCTTGCCAACAGAACCCGCGTGGCGCGCACGGTCGCGCCGGTAGACAGGCGCAGGGTGTGAGCATTTCCGTCGGTCGCGATATCCATCGCTGTGGTCCGGGTGTGCAGCTGTACCCCAGCCGCGATCGCGCGCCGGGCAAGGGCGCGCGCAAACGCCAGCGGATTGATCATGCCCCCCGACGCATCCTCAAGCGCGCCGAAATAGCCCGACGTTCCAGTGCGTTCGGCCACTTCGGCACGATCAAGCCAACGCACCGGGCGACCGCGCGCCTGCCACATCGCGACGCGCTTTTGCAGCAGGTCTGCGCTGGCGGGTTCATGGGCGGGCTGCAACCAGCCAACTTGTTCAGCCTGCCGGCCAAGACCGGCTTCGGTTGCCAGCGCAAACACCCGGTCGGCGCCAGACTCAAGCAGCCCAAGCGTCTGCTCTGCCGCCCGCTGTGACAGTCTTTGCGCCAGCTCTGCCGGGTCGGCACGGCTGAAGTGTGGCACGACGAACCCGGCGTTGCGCCCGCTGGCGCCCGCTCCGATGTCGCCCGCGTCCAACACGATGACATCAACCCCTGCCGATGCCAGCGCGGCGGCGGCCGACAGTCCTAGAAAGCCTGCGCCGACGATGACCACATCGGTGGTTGCACCGGATTTCAGCGGCGCCGTCGTCGGCCCCGGTTGCGCAGTCGCTTCCCAAACCGGCGTACCAATTGCGCCAATCATGGGGCGGCCTGGACGGAGATGAGGCGGTCTATGTCGTCTTGGAAGGGCATAATTTCATTTCCTATTGACGGATAAATGATCGTATGATCTTTTGATCAAAGCAAGCAAAATCTTTGGAGGCTCCTCATGACGTCGGAAAGATGGGCGATAACCACCGGTTCGCGGTTCGAGAAATTGGCCGGGTATTCACGGGCGGTGGTCGATGGCGAATGGGTGTTCGTCTCTGGGACGGCCGGTTTTGACCCGGCCACGGGGAAGTTTCCTGCCGACCCCGAGGCACAGGCGCGGCTATCGTTGGGTCAGATTTCCGATGCACTGGCAAAAGCCGGGGGAACACTGGCCGATATTGTCAGGGTGCGCGTCTATCTCTCTGACGCGGCGCATGTCATGGCAGCCTCTGGTGTTCTTGGGGCTGCGTTCAGCGATCCGCGCCCGACCAACACCACGATCATCTGTGGCTTTGCTGATCCGGAGATCCTTGTGGAGATCGAGGCAACAGCGCTGATCAGGCGAGGGACTCACCGCGCCGGAGATGGCCAGTGAGCGCCGCAGCACCCCTCTTGGTTGTTGAAAACGCCGTCAAATCCTTTGGCAAGATGAATGCGGTCGATGGGGCCAGCCTTTCGGTCCCGCGAGGGTCGATCACCGGCCTGATCGGGCCAAATGGGGCCGGCAAGACGACGTTGTTCAATGCCATTGCTGGTGAAGGTGCGCTGACTTCGGGGCGGGTGATGTTCGACGGCAATGACATCTCGGCCTGTGCGCCGCATGAAGTTTTTGCGCGTGGTTTGGCGCGTACATTTCAGATCCCTCGCCCCTTTCCGGCCATGACCGTGATCGAAAATGTGATGCTTGCTGCGACAGATCAGGCGGGCGAACGGTTCTGGAACAACTGGATCCGCCCCGGTCTGGTCGCCCGGCAAGAGCATGCGATTTTCGAGCGCGCCCGCGCCCTGGTCGAGTTTTGCAACCTTGGGGTGGTTGAGCAGAATATGGCTGGGGCGATCTCTGGGGGGCAGAAAAAGCTGCTGGAACTGGCCCGTGTCCTGATGTCGGAACCGAAACTGATCTTGCTTGACGAACCAGCGGCAGGGGTTAACCCCGCGCTTCTCGATATCCTCGTCGACAAGATATCCGAGCTGCATAAAGGCGGCATGACCTTTCTGATCATCGAGCACAACATGGATATGGTGATGTCGCTGTGCGACCCGATCATAGTGCTGGCTCAGGGCAAGGTCATTGCGGCGGGGCGGCCGTCTGATGTGGCCGGAAACCCGCTTGTCGTCGATGCCTATCTGGGCGAGGTGGCGGCGTGAGCGCGCTTTTGTCCGTTTCCGGGTTGACGGCGGGCTATCGTCCGGATCTGCCGATCATTTCAGACCTGTCCCTGACCGTTGCTGCGGGCGAAATGGTCACGATCATTGGCCCCAACGGCGCGGGGAAATCGACGCTTATCAAGGCAATTGCCGGGTTGCTGCCGATTTCCAGCGGAACCGTCATGCTTGAACAGCGGTCGCTGGTGGGCTTGTCACCGCATCTCCTCAGCGGCTTTGGGATGGCCTATGTGCCGCAATCCGACAACATTTTCTCTAGCCTGACGGTTGACGAAAACCTGCGGTTGGGTGCCTTGCCGCTGCCGCGTGCCAAGGCCCGGGCGCAGATCAAAGCCGCCTACGACCGGTTCCCGGATCTGGTGAAGTTCAAAGCCGCACGTGCCGGAAATCTGTCTGGCGGGCAGCGTCAGATGCTTGCGGTCGCCCGTGCGTTGCTGACGTCACCGGCTTTGGTCATGCTTGATGAGCCGAGCGCCGGGCTGGCGCCGAAGATGGTTGAGGAAGTTTTCGTGCATCTGACGGCTTTGGTGAAAAGTGGCGTTGCGGTCCTGATGGTCGAACAAAACGCCAAGGCCGCGATGCGCATTTCCGACCGCACCTATGTCTTGGCCGAGGGTCGAAACAGGCTGGATGGACAGTCTTCCAAGCTGTTGGACGACCCAGAAGTCGCGCAGATCTACCTTGGCAATGCCGGAAAGAAGCACTGATGTTGCAAGCACTTGCAGACGGATTGTTGACAGGCGCGATCTACGCGCTTGGGGCAATTGGATTAACGTTGACGATGGGCATTCTGCGGTTCGCCAACTTTGCCCACGCCGAAATGATGACCTGGGGTGCCTACATGGCGCTGGGTGTCCTAACGGTGTTCAACCTGCCGACGGCTCCGCTGGGCCCGCTGACGTTTGGCTGGCCTTTGCTGCTTGCCACCGCAATCGCTTGTGGGTTGACTGTGGCGCTGGCGCTGCTGGTCGACTGGTTGGTGTTTCGCCGCTTGCGCGACAAAGTGGGGCATCTGACGCTTGTTTTTGCCTCTTTCGGGGTCGCGCTGTTGATCCGCAACGTGATCCACCTGATCTTTGGTGGGCGGGCCACCTATTACACCACCGATCTGCAGATCGCGATGAGGGTGCTGCCTGACCTGCGCATCATGCCCGACCAGATCTTTGCCTTTGGGATGGTGGTCGTGCTGGTCATTGCCGTGCACCAATTCTTGCAGCGTTCGCCCCTGGGGCTGTCGATGCGCGCGGTTTCCGAGAATCCGTCGCTCGCCGTGGTGAACGGGGTTTCGCTGACACGTGTCGTGCGCTGGACCTGGATCGTTGGCGGTGCGCTGGCTGCGGTGGCAGGTATCCTTTACGGCGTTACCGTTCAGTTGCGACCCGAACTTGGCTTTCACCTGCTTTTGCCGCTGTTCGCAGCCGCAATCCTGGGGGGGGTCGGCAACGTGATCGGCGCGGTCATTGGCGGTTTCCTGATCGGACTGATCGAGTCGTTTTCGGTTCTGGTGATCACACCAGATTACAAGCTGGCGGTACCGTTCATTGTGCTTCTTGCGGTGCTTTACATACGTCCGACCGGTCTTTTCGGTGGTACGAGCGGGGGTCGCTGATGTTGGGTATAGCTGTCTATCTTGCCTTTTTTCTGATCATCGTGACCATCTATTCCATCATGGTCATGGGGCTGAACCTGCAGTGGGGGTTCACGGGCCTCTTTAACGCAGGTGTCGTGGCATTCTTTGCCATTGGCGCCTATGCCACGGCGATCCTGACCGGGCCCGACCGCGCTGCGCTGATCGGCGGGTTTGAACTGCCCTTTGTTGTCGGGCTGCTGGGTGCAATGGCGGCAGCGGGCGCGGCG
>JAUSPL010000272.1 GCA_030656535.1 Gemmobacter sp. | reverse complement strand
CGTCACGATACGCCCGTCCTCCAACGTCAGGATACGGTCGGCGCGGTCGAGGATGCGGTTGTCATGTGTGACAAGCAGTGTGGTCATGCCGCGTGCGGCACCCATTCTTTTCAGCAAATCCACCACTTCGGCCGCACTCTCTTTGTCCAGCGCAGCGGTTGGTTCGTCTGCCAGCAGCAGCGCCGGGTTGCCCACCAAAGCCCGCGCCACTGCCACGCGCTGCTTTTGCCCGCCCGACAAGTTGCCCGGCAGATAGTCGACCCGGTCCGACAGGCCGACCAGACCCAGCGCATGGGTGGCCGCACGCTGCGCGTCAGCGTCCGACACGCCACGGTGAACCTGAAGGCCCATGATCACATTCTGCGTCGCCGTTAGACTTTCGTGCAGGTTGTGCGCCTGAAAGATAAAGCCCAGACGCCGCCGCAGCGCTACGAGTTCAGCCTCTGAAGCGCCGTTCAGTTCCCGACCCAACAAGCGGACCGATCCGTCCTGAACGCCGCGCAGACACCCGATCAGGGTCAGCACAGTGGTCTTGCCGGAACCGGACGGTCCCATAAGCACGGTAAAACTGCCGCGTTTCAGGGTCAGGTTGACGTCAAACAACGCCTGTTTCTTGACCTCACCCGCGCCGAACCAGTGGTTCAGGCCCTTGGCGTCAAGGATGTTTTCGTTTTCCATCACAGCCTCAAAACAGATCGGCAGGATCAGCTGCGGCAAGGCGGCGGGTGGCAATTGCACCCGATACCGCCGAAAAGACCACCGTGCCGATAAACACGCTGACAGCCATCGAAAAGGACATGGCCAAAGGGAGTGTCGTAATCTTGCCCATCAAGGTCAGGATGGCAGTGCCAACGATCAGTCCGGGGATGAACCCCATGACGCCCAGAACAAGCGCTTCCTCAAATACAACGCTGAGAAAGAAGCGTGGCCCATAGCCCATTGCCTTGAACGTCGCGTATTCGCGCAAGTGGTCGGCGACGTCGGTCGACAGGACCTGATAGACAATCACCAACCCGACCAGCACGCCTATGAGAACGCCAAAACCAAAGATGATGCCGGTTGGCCGCCTTGTTTGCTGATACTTCAGGTCGTCCTGCGCGGCATCGGCATAGCTTCGGATGCGCAGGGACGGGTCTGAAATCAACGTGCGCAACCGGGCGACTACAGTGCCAACATCTGCGCCCCGGCCCAAGGTCAACAGAATATGGTCAGGTGCCGTAGAACTGCGCGCAGGAAACAGCGACAGAAAGGTCTGATCCGACACCAACATGTAACCGTCGCCGCCAAAGCCGCCGCCCCCTGCAAAGGTGGCATAGGCCACAATCGTGCGGCCCAGCGCCTCGAAGGCCAACGGTGTCTGCGGCCGGATCGATGCCGCTTCATCTTTGGTCAGCCCACGTGCCAATCGGTCGAGGATGGCTGCGTCCTGAACCTGCAAAAGTGACAAATCGCCCGCAATTTCAGGGCTGATGAAGCCCGGCTTCACCGGATCGACGCCGAAGGTTGACAGGCTTATGTCCTTGTCGCCCCGGTCCCACGCCACATTGGCGATGAACAACCCCATGCCATCGGTCACATCCGGATCGGCCATGGCCTGCAGCATCCATTGCCGCGCGACATTGCCGCCATCGGTCAGTGAATTTGCATCCTCGGCAGAAATCATGATGTCGGCCTGAAAGAAATCATAAGGGCGCAGCGTTGCGGCCCCCATGGAATTCATGATGCCAAGCTGCACAAAGACCAGCACATTGGCAAAGGCCACCCCGGCCAGCGCCGCCGCAAAGCGGGTCCGATTATGGGTGAGTTGAAGCCAGCCGATCGGCAGACGCCCGAACAGGGCTTGCAGCAGACGGCTCATGGGGTGACACGCTGGCCGGCGGCCGTGTCGATACGCGCGATGACCTCAAGGTTGGTGTAGCGGGCCGCGACTTGTGTGGAGGCGGCATCAAGTTTCACCAGCACGCGTATAACGCGGGCATCCTTGTTCTCGGCGGCATCGTCCGAGATCAGCCCTTGCCTGCCCACCGTCAGGCCGATGCTGTCAACCACCCCGCGCAGGGTTTGCCCAAGGGCGACGGCGGCAAGCTCGACCGGCTGCCCTGGTTTGATGGTCGCAATCCGGTCCTGCCATATCTCAACCTCGGCCATCATCTGGCTGGTATCGCCCATGTCCATGATCCCGCCGGTGGGCGGGCGCTGGCCGGGGGTTGCGTGAATGTCGAGGATTGTTCCTGCAATCGGGGCAAACACCACTGCGCGTTCCAGATCCAGTCTGGCGCGCGCCAGTTCGGCCTTGGCTGCGTCCATGTTGCGGGTCGCGACCACGACATCGGGTTGATCATCCAAGGCAAGTGCGGAAAAGCGCGTCAAGGTCGCCTCGGCCCGCGCCACGGCCAGCACCGCAGCCGCCGAGGCTGCACGGACGGACTCCAACGTGGCTTCGGTTGCAACCTTGCGCTGGAACAGTTCTTCTGTGCGAGCAAGGCTTGAAGACGCCTCCGCAGCGGCCGAAACCGCCTGGTCCAATGCGGCCTGCGCTTCGTCCCGGCTTGCCGCGATGGCAGCGCGCGTTTGCATCAACGCGGCCTCCTTGATCGCCAGATTGGCCTGTGCTGCAAGAACGGCACTTTCAAGCGTTGTCCGGTTGTCGAGCCGTGCCAAAGGCGCGCCCTTTTCGACCCT
>JAUSPL010000269.1 GCA_030656535.1 Gemmobacter sp. | reverse complement strand
CGCCGCGCGGGCTGATGATCGCGGCCAAGGCGGATGAGCGCGTGGCGTTCGACGCGGATGTGGCAGCCATGGGGATGCAGGTGATCACCGTGGCCGACGCGGTTGCCCGGGTTCCCGCACTCAACCCGGATGCGGTGGCATTCGCCGCCTGGCATGCGGATGCCTGGGACATCGACACGGACCGACTGCTGCAAGGCTATGCCCGCGCGGCGCGCAGTGGTGGGGCCCGGATCATCACGAATGCACGGGTTGACGCGATTGCCCGCGACGGGGCCGGTTGGCGGGTTCGGGCTGGTGGAACGGACTATGCGGCGCGGCAGATTTTCAACGCTGCCGGGGCATGGGCGGATCAGATCGCCGCGATGGCCGGGGTGCGCAGCCCTGGGTTTCAACCCTACCGCCGGTCGATGGCGCGTATCCCTGCGCCGGGCGGCATGGACGTCAGCGGCTGGCCAATGATCTTTGGTCCCGGCGAGACCTGGTACGCCAAACCCGATGCCGGATGCCTGATCGTGTCACCCGCCGAAGAGCACCCTATGGACCCCCATGACGCATGGGCCGATGACATGGTGCTGGCCGAGGGGCTGGCCCGTTATCAGGATGTCGTGACAGAACCCGTCACCCGGCTTGTCGGCAGTTGGGCCGGGCTGCGCACTTTTGCGCCTGACCGCGTGCTGGTGATCGGGCCTGACCCCGTCGTGCCGGGGTTTCATTGGCAGGCCGGGCAAGGCGGCTATGGGTTTCAGTCAGCGCCGGCTGCCGCACGTTTGGGGGCCGATCTGATCGCAGGCCGAACCCCGGATCTGGACCCGGCGACGGTTGCCGCACTTTCGCCGGCGAGGTTCACATGACCCTGAAGTTGCCTGATACCGGGGCAGGTGTATTGCCGGACGGACGCCGGATCGCGCCGTCGGCGCTGCGCAACGCCTCACCCATATTGGAGGCTTTGGCAAAGCACGCGCCAAAGTCGGGTCGCGCGTTGGAAATCGCCTCTGGCTCGGGCCAGCATTCTGTGGCGTTGGCGCTGGCGCATCCGGGGCTTGACTGGCAGCCATCAGATGTCGATCCCGCAAACCTCGGGTCCATCGCGGCCTGGGCTGCGTCGGACCCGCGCCCGAACCTGCGCGCGCCAATCGTGCTGGACGCCTGCGCACCCGGCTGGGGTGCGGGGCAGGCGGGGACGGCGCTGGTCCTGGTGGTCAATCTGCTGCATCTGGTGCCCGAGGCGGGCGCCGCCGCCCTGATCGCCGAATTGCCCGCAGCACTGGACCCCGGCGGCGTCGTGGCCATCTATGGCCCGTTCTTGCGCGACGGTCAGCCGGTCAGCGACGGCGATGCGGCGTTTCACGCCAGCTTGCGCGCCCAGGATGCGGCCATAGGCTACAAGGATCTGGGCTGGGTGCTGGCGGCACTGCGGGATGCGGGACTGGTGGTGGCAGACCCGGTCGCGATGCCCGCCAACAACCTGATGCTGATCGCCCACAAACCGATCTGAGGTCAGGGCGCAGGCCCGCCCTGCGATCCGGTCATTGTCTTGATGGGCGGCGAAAAGCCGACCTTCGAAATTGTGATCCGGTCACGGGCGGCCGGACGGGTGACACTGCCGCCAATGTGCTGCACTAGTGCACACATCGTCGTGATGGAGCGTTTGTGATATGCGTGGTTTGGCTGGGTGCCTGTGTTTGGTCGCGATTGCTTTGGCGGCCTGTGGCCGTCCTGCCCCTCGGCCTCTAGCCCCTGTAACGCTGAGCGCGCCGGGATTTGGGGATTCCCGCCCGCATGAATGGGATGGACGCAGCCCCGCAAGCTATGCCGTGCACGGGATCGACCTGTCGCGCTGGCAGACCGAGGTGGATTGGCGGCAAGCCCAGGCCAGCGGGGTGTCGTTTGCGTTCATCAAGGCGACCGAAGGCGGCGACGTTGCCGACCCACGGTTCAAGGAACATTGGAACGGGGCCCGCCGGGCCGGGATTCCGCGCGGGGCCTACCACTATTACTATTTCTGCCGGACCCCCGAAG
Source organism: Gemmobacter sp. (assembly GCA_030656535.1). Lineage (GTDB taxonomy): Bacteria > Pseudomonadota > Alphaproteobacteria > Rhodobacterales > Rhodobacteraceae > JAUSPL01. The sequence goes on along the minus strand of JAUSPL010000269.1, from coordinate 3,764 downwards.
AACAGGCCCGCTGGTTCATCGCCAATGTCCCCCGAGAACAGGGCGCATTGCCGCCGGTGCTTGATATTGAATGGACCCATACCTCGCGCAACTGCCCCAGGCGCCCTGATGGGGCCCAGGTGCGTGCCGCCGCGCGCAAATTCCTGACAATTCTGGAACGTCATTACGGTCAGCGTCCCGTGGTCTACACCACGGTGGATTTCTACCGTGATACCGGCATCGGGGATCTTGGCGGGACCGAGTTCTGGCTGCGCTCGACCGCAGGGCATCCGTCCAAGGTCTATCCCGGTCAGCATTGGACGTTCTGGCAATTCACCGGCACGGGTCTGATCAGTGGTATCAAGGGCAATGTGGATATCAACGCGTTTGCGGGGTCGCCTGCGGCCTGGGCCGCATGGTTGACCGCGCGCCGTCAGTAGGGCGCGCCCATTGCGCGCCCCTGGTAAAATGGGGCGACACGCACGGCGCTGTGATTACCCATCCACCCGTATGCGCGCGTTTGCGGGGTCAAACGGGCTGTCCTCGACCACAACGGCATCCCAGGATTGACGCAGCATCCGGACCTGCAGCTTTTGGCCGACCTGGGCCAGATCTGGCCGCACATAGCCCATGCCGATTTGCTGCCCGAACGCCACCGAATACCCGCCCGACGTCAGCCGCCCGACCTTTTCGCCGTTGACCATCAAGGATTCCTTGCCCCAGGGGTCTGTGTCCTCGGGCCCGTCGATCAGTACCGTCACGCATTTGCTGCGGATGCCGGTTGCCAGCATTGGCACCTTGCCCTGAAATTCTTTGGACAGATCGACAAAGCGGTCGAGTCCCGCCTCTAGCGGTGTCGCATCGCGGCCTAGTTCGTTGCCAAAGGCGCGGTAGGATTTTTCCTGCCGCAACCAGTTTTGCGCGCGTGCTCCGACCAGTTTCAGCCCGTGCTTTTCGCCCGCCTCCATCAGGCGATCAAACAGATGCGTCTGCATCTCGATCGGATGGTGCAATTCCCAGCCCAATTCTCCGGTATAGGCCACCCGGATTGCGCGCACGGGCACCATGCCAAGCTCGATGTTGCGCATCGACAGCCACGGGAACCGCTTGTTGGACAGCACGGTTTCGGGGTCACGGTCGCGCACCAGTTTCTTCAGGATGGCGCGGCTGTTTGGCCCGGCCAGCGCGAAGACGCCCCATTGGGTGGTGACGTCGTGGATATCGATCCAGCCCCCGCCGGTCGCCCTGAAGTCCTCGGCGCATTTGCGCAGCCAGTCGGCGTCATAGGCGGTCCATGCCCCGGCAGACACCAGATAGTATTCATCCGAGGCCAGCCGAACGATGGTATATTCGGTGCGGGTGGTCCCGGTCGGGGTCAGCGCGTAGGTCAGGTTGATACGGCCAACCGCCGGCAGCTTGTTGGTGGTGAACCAGTCCAGAAACGCCGTTGCCCCCGGCCCGCGCACAGATGCTTGGTAAAGGCGGTAGCGTCGATCAGCCCGGCGGTTTCGCGGATCGCCTTGGCCTCTTCTACGGCGTATTTCCACCAGCCCCCCCGGCGAAAGCTGCGGCTGTCGTGGTCGTTGAACCCCAGGGTGGCGAAATAGTTCGGGCGTTCCCAGCCGTTCACCTGACCGAACTGCGCCCCAAGTGCGGCCTGCCGGTCATAGACGGGCGAGGTGCGCAGCGGGCGGCAGGCCTCGCGTTCTTCATCGGGGTGGTGCAGGACAAAGACGTGCTCATAGCATTCCTCGTTCTTGCGGGCGCTGTATTCGGTGGTGATCCAGTCGCCATAGCGGCGTGGGTCCAGCGAGGCCATGTCGATCTCGGCCTCGCCCTCGGTCATCATCTGCGCCATATAGTGGCCCGTTCCGCCCGCAGCGGTGATGCCAAAAGAAAAGCCTTCGGCGATCCACATGTTGCGCAGACCGGGAACAGGGCCGACCAACGGATTGCCGTCGGGGGTGTAGCAGATCGGACCGTTGAAGTCGTCCTTCAGGCCCACGGTTTCCGAACTGGGGATGCGGTGGATCATCGACAGGTATTCTGCCTCGATCCGTTCCAGATTCAGCGGGAACAGATCGGCGCGGAAGGTTTCCGGTACGTCATACAAGAACCGGGCCGGCGCGCCCCGCTCGTAGGGGCCAAGGATCCAGCCGCCGCGTTCTTCGCGGACGTACCATTTCGCATCGGCGTCGCGCAGGACGGGATGCTGCGGGTTTGACTTGCGCCATTCCACCAGCATCGGGTCGGGTTCGGTGACGATGTATTGGTGTTCCACCGGGATCGCCGGGATCTTGATGCCCAGCAGACGGGCAGTGCGTTGGGCGTGGTTGCCGGTGGCGGTGACCACATGTTCTGCCGTAATGGTAAACACATCGCCCGAGGGCACCAGCCGCCCGCCCTGTTCCACCATCCGTTCACACGACACGACCCATTCGGATCCGGTCCATTTGTACCCATTGACCTGCACCTTGCGCTCGATCGTGCAGCCCAGTTGTCGCGCCCCCTTGGCCATGGCCTGCGTGACGTCGGCCGGGTTGATGTAGCCGTCCTGAGGGTGATACAGCGCCCCCAACAGATCGTCCGTGCGCACCAGTGGCCAGCGGTCCTTGATCTGGTTGGGCGTCAGGAATTCGTGATGGACGTTGGCGGTTTCGGCGACCGACGAATACAGCATGTATTCGTCCATCCGTTCCTGCCGATGAGCCATGCGCAGGTTGCCCACCACATAGAACCCCGGGTTCAGCCCTGTGTCGGCTTCAAGCCCCTTGTAGAAGTCGACCGAGTATTTGTGGATGTGGGTGGTGGCGTAACCCATGTTGAACAGCGGCAGCAGGCCGGCCGCATGCCATGTGGACCCCGAGGTCAGCTCGTCGCGCTCCAGAAGCAGCGTGTCCCAGCCGGCCTTGGCCAGATGATAGGCGATGCCGGTCCCGACCGCACCGCCACCGACGACCAAGGCTTTGACATGGGTTTTCATGACCAGATTCCCTTTGCGGATGTTCCCCCATCAATGCCCGATCTGCCAGAATCCGGAAAGGTCTGCCCGACCTGTCAGCGCTTGAAAGCGACACGGCGTCAGGCACAGCAAGCCTTGGCGCGGCCACATTCGGCAAAGGGCGTGGATTGCCACGGGCGGGCACGGCCCTTGCGGTCACCTGGGCGCTGGCGCGCGCTGTGCGTTTGCGTGGCGCAACAAAAAAGGGCGGCGCCTTTGGCCCGCCCTTCGTCGTCCTATCTGTGGCTGCAGCTACCTCTGCTTGGGCAGGGTAAGACTGCGCGGTCAATCAGCCCAGCGAAAGGTTGGTTGCCGATTCACGGCCATCGCGGCTGGTTTCGATGTCAAAGCTTACAGCCTGACCATCGTTCAGACCGCGCAGACCGGCGCGCTCCAGCGCGGTGATGTGCACGAACACGTCTTTTTTGCCGCCCTCAGGTGCGATGAAGCCAAAACCCTTGGTCGCGTTGAACCACTTCACGGTGCCCTTAGCCATCGTGATGTCTCCTTCAGTACTGCCGCCCGCACAATTGCGGCGGCCCGGCGCAGTCAAGTCAAGATCGATGGACTGTGGCCGCAGGGCTAGACAGGGGTTCGATAGAGATAACGTCGCCTCTACATCATGGACAGGAATCGGTCAGATTGCAATCATTTTTGCTTGTAAAACAGCCTACAGGACGCGGTCACGGAACGCGCGTGCAAGGCCCACGGCCAGCATGATCCGGGCGATATGGTGCAGGGTCACGAACACCACGCTGGTCTGCAAGGACAACGCCACCAGCGA
>JAUSPL010000257.1 GCA_030656535.1 Gemmobacter sp. | reverse complement strand
CACCGCCGCCGTGTCGGTGTTGTCGATTGCGGTGTGTTTCAAGAACGCCTGCGCCTCGGCCTCGGTCGGGCGGCAGATGACGTGGCTGAAGGTCAGAACGTCAATCTTGCGGCCCTTTGCCTGCGCCTGCGCCTTCAACTCGCCGATCTCGACTTTGGAGCGTTCAAGGTCGATTGCCGGGGTGAACAGGAAGTTCGCGTTGTCGGTGGCAAACTCGCGGCCCTGTGGGCTGCCTGCGGCGTTGATGATGGGCACCGTGCCACGGATCGGGGTCGGCATACCCTTGATCTTTTTCGCCTTGAAGAACTTGCCATCCCAATCGAAATGTTCATCCGATGTCCACAGCTTGCGGATCAGGTCGAACCATTCTTGCGCATAGGCATAGCGCGATTCGTGATCGTCGGGCAGGGTCAGACCCAACGCCTCGTATTCCGGCTTGTTCCAGCCTGCCACGATGTTCAGCCCGGCGCGACCGTGGCTGATCTGGTCGATGGTGGCGATCTGTTTGGCAACCACCGCCGGGTGGTTTGCGGCGGTATGGATGGTGGCAAACACCGCGATGTTCTTGGTCGATGCCAGCAGCCCCGCCGCCCATGTCATGGTTTCCAGAACACCGCCGTGGAAATCGGTTTCACCGCCATAGCCGATCCAGCGCGCAATCGGCAGCATGAAATCGATGCCCGCGTCATCCAGCATCTGCGCCAGCTTCAGGTTGTTGTCCCAGCTGGCGTCCCAACGCTCGGCAATCTTGGTCGGCGTCATGCCCGAAGAGCAGTTCGACGAAAAGGTGCCCAACTTGAAGCCGCCCGAAAGCATCGGGTTCTGAGTCATGGTATGTCTCCCTGTAAGGATAGAGTGTTTGTTGTATTTTATGATTGAAAGTCTATCGTAAATTCAAGTTGCGTCAACAGACTTGTCGCGCCACTCTGACGGACCAATCGAATAGGGGGGAAGCCCTTGGAAAATGACAAAAAACCCGTACGGGCAGCGATGGATTATCGTTGGCACCTGGCCCAAAGCCCGGAGGAGGTGGAGACAACCGAACTCGAGTTTTCGCTGATGCGGGCTTATGAGGGATTCTGCCGCTGGCAGTCCGAGTGCCTGGCCTCGGTCGCCGACGTGGCGACCACGGGACCCGAAAACGCGATGCTGCACATCATCCGCATGAATGAGCGGCCCAAGACCATCCGCGATCTGGCCCGGCTGACCAACCGCGAAGACGTGCCGAACATCCAGTATTCATTGCGCAAGCTGATCGGCGCGGGCCTTGTGCTGCGCAAAGGCTCGGGCCGGTCCGGGGTCACCTATGAAGTGACACCCGAAGGGCTGCGGGTGTCGGACGCATACGGCGAATTGCGCCGTCGCCTGCTGATTGCCGCGATCAATGACCTGCCCGAATTCGCAGCACGACTGGCCGAGACCACACGGACGCTGAACTTGCTGACCGGCATTTACGAAGAGGTGTCCCGTGTTGCCGCGACCCATCGCCGGGCCTGAGCGTCGGGACCCGGTTGAACGGGCCTGACGGAGCGGTGTTGCCCGCAGTCGTGCCGGATCGCGCGTCGAACAAAGGTCGTCGGTTCGACCGACTGTCTGGCGGACCGACACCTGTTCCGGTCACACTGGCCTTGGTCAGATCAACCGGCGGAACATCGGGGTCGTGGTTGAGTTGTCAAAGAAGGGCACCGAATCCGGGGGGCTGTCATTCCCGATCAGGCGGGCGATCTCGGCCAGCACTACCTCGGTGATGAACGGCAGATCAAAACTGCGGGCACGCGACAGCGGGATCCATTGCAGGTGCGACAGCTCGTCCTGAGCGGCACCGAAATCCTCGGGGTCACCATTGATGGCGCTGGCATCTGCCATGAAGAACCGCGCGTCGAACCGCCGTGGCCTGCCCGGCGGTGTGATCGCGCGGAACACGAACCGCAGGGGGCCGGCGTTGGGCACCAGACCGCGTGCGGCGATTGCCTGCCAATCGGGGGCGGGGGGCGTCGACCAGACTCCGGGGCCACCCAAGGCAAGGCCGGTTTCTTCCCATAGCTCGCGGATGGCAGTGGCGGCAAAGGTTTGTGCCGGGTGTGGAATGCCCTCGATCCTGAGATGGTCTTCAAGGCGCCGCGCGCACGGGTCTGGCAGGGGGCGCAACATGGGCGCGGCTCCATCGGACGGGTCCACAGCGCCGCCGGGAAACACGAACTTGTTGGGCATGAAGGCCGCCGCGGCGCCCCGCTGACCCATGAGAACCTCGGGTCCGTGATTGCCTTCACGCGACAGGATGATGGTGGCCGCATCGCGGACCGGCAATTCAGGGGGGATGGTCTTTTCGGTCATCACGCTCTTGAGCCTTCGGGTAAACGGTCGGCCCAAAGCAGGACGTTACAAGATCACCCCTGACGCGCCTGTCCGAAACCGTGCATATGTTTGGCCCATTGGATCGCGACAATCACGCCCTTCAGCCGTGGCAGAAGGTAGAGCGAAAGCGCGACTGTGCCTATCGAAAAAGCAGCCGCCAGAATCATCGGGTCCGGGCGATAGTGCACGAATACCCAAAGCAGCAACGGTGCCATGATGTGGCCTACGATCAGGATGGACAGATAGGCCGGACCGTCATCGGCACGGGCGTGATGCAAGGGTTCATCGCAGACCGGGCAGCTCTCGCGCAGTTGAAGATAACCGCGCAGCAGCGGCCCCGATCCGCAGCTGGGGCACCGTCCGCGCCAGCCGCGCAGCATCGCCTGATTCATCTGGCGCTCGTCCGACACCGTGTCAAAGTGGCCCGGAGTCCCAGCTGGCGACAGGCTTTCGGATGGCGTTGCGGTCATGTCGTGTCCAATTTGATATTTGTCAGGCTTACCCCGGCAATGTAGTCATTTGCGCGGTCGTTGGAAGAGCCGTTCAGTTGCCGCGTCCCCATGTCGCAAGGCACAGGACAAGACGGCAGACAGGCCAAAGATTTTTTCCCTGATCGCGACGGAACCGGCGGACCCGGTCGTTTGATGATCAAGATGCAGGCAAACGCCAGGCATCAGGTGATCAAACAGGAGACCGGATCATGAAAACCAAAACCATTCTGGGCGCACTGACGATTGTGGCTGTCACCGCAACGCTGGCGGTGCCGGTGGTTGCGCAATCCAGGGGCGAAGGCATGCGGGGCGGGATGCACGGCGCGATGCTGGATTTCGAAACGCTTGATATCAACAAGGACGGCAAGATCACCAAAGAAGACATCACTGCCGCGCGTGACGCCCGGATCAAGTCGATGGACCCCGACGGAGACGGTTTCGTGACCCGCGAAGAAATGCTGGCCCATGCGATGGAAGCAGAACGCAAGCGAGTCGAGGCGCGGGTGGGTGACATGTTCGACAGCATGGACACGGATGCCGATGGTCGTCTGAGTGCTGCCGAAGTGATTTCCGGTCGGATGGGCCGCAGTGGCTCGGGCGGGATGGACAGGATGTTCGACCGTGTGGACGCCGACAAGGACGGTGCGATCAGCCCCGAAGAACTTGACGCCGCCAAGGTGCGGATGACCGAAATGCGCGAAGGCCGTGGTGGACGTGGAGATCGCGACGGCCACGGTGCTCGCGAAGGTCGCCGCGGTCACGACAAGATGCACGGCAAGATGCACGGCGAACAGGGTGCGTCAGGTCAGGACGGCCGGGGTCAAGGCGGACCGGGCGCTGGCCAAAAGCCGATATCGGGCAACTGATCGTCCCGACTATTGAACAATTGGACCGCGCAGGGACAATCTTGCGCGGTTCTTGCCGGGGCTGATCCTCGGGTATAGGCAATGACGGGATGACGATGCCCTTCGACACCCTGACCGCTGCCTCGGACGAGGCTCTGCTGGTACTATATGCCAACGGTGATCCCGTTGCGGCGCGTGCTTTGGCAGATCGGTTGGTGCCCCGGCTGTTGCGGTTTGCGACACGGATGCTGAACGATGCGACCGAGGCCGAGGACGTCGCGCAAGAGGCCATGTTGCGGTTGTGGCGGATAGCGCCGGAGTGGCGCACCGGCGAGGCAAAGGTTTCGACCTGGATCTGGCGGGTGGTGGCCAATCTGTGCACTGATCGGTTGCGCAAACGGCGGACAGTGGCGCTTGACGCTGGACCAGAGCCCGAAGACGGTGCGCCCAGTGCCTTGGCCGGGTTGATCGAGTCTGACCGCGCCGCCGCGCTGGAAGCTGCGTTGACGGCTTTGCCGGACCGTCAGAGGCAGGCGGTGGTCTTGCGGCATCTGGAAGGGCTGACCAACCCCGAGATTGCAGAGATCATGCAGATCGGTGTCGAGGCGGTCGAAAGCCTGACCGCGCGGGGCAAGCGGGCGTTGTCAGCGATGCTGGCGGGGCGGAAGGCGGAACTAGGCTATGACGCAGAGGACGGAGGCTAGGATGACACAAGCACATGACGATCTGGATGACCTGTTCGGCGCAGTGGCACAGCGTGCGCCGCTGCCGTCGGATGTGCTTATGGCGCGGGTGATGGCCGATGCGGTGGCGCATCAGCCGGGCCTTGTCGCGGTCAAACGGGTCCCGCGCGCCGGTTTGTGGGACGTGATATTGGCCGCCTTGGGCGGGCGCGGGGCCCTGGCGGGGCTTGCGACGGCGACACTGGCAGGCGTGTGGATCGGGTTTGCCCAACCTCTGCCGGTGGCGGCGCTGGGGCTCGATCTGACTGGCGAGGTGGTTCAGTTGTTCCCGGATGATGAGAGCTTTTTCCAGAACGGGACTGGTGTGGACGGTCTGTTCGGGACCGCAGAGGAATAGGCATGGCACAGGAAACCGAAACAAAGCCATCGTTTGCAGCGCGGCGCTGGGTCAAGGTCATACTTGTGATCTCCTTGGCACTGAACCTCGCGGTGGCGGGCGCTATCGCGGGGATTGCGCTGCGAAACGCCGGCCCGGACAGGCCGCCTGCGGTGCGCGATGTGGGCTTTGGCCCCTGGGGAGGTGCCTTGGACCGAGACGACCGCAGGGCACTGCGTGAGCGCTTTGCGGCCGAAAGAGACCGGTTCACGGGCAGTTGGCGGGAAGAGCGCGAGGACCGCAAGGCGCTGGTTGCGGTGCTGCGGGCCGACCCGTTTGACCCGTCGGCTCTGGACGCGCTAAGCGCCCGGCTTGCAGCGCGAGGGGTGGAGCGGATGCAATTGGGCGAGCGGATGATCCGCGCGCATATCCTGGACATGAGCCCCAAGCAGCGCGCCGGATTTGCGGATCGGCTGGAGGCGAGCCAGCGCCATCCCGGGCGCGATCACAAGGCGCGGCAGCCCGCAGAGAAATAATGCGACAGAACTGCGCAAAGATGCCTAGGCGGTCGCTGTGGGCCACGGTCAGTGTGGGTTGACGGCTTCAAGTTCCACGGCAGCAGGTCGTCGAGGCGGCTTTGCGGATGGCCGTTGGCAATCGCGGTCAGGGTTGCCTTGAGATAGGCGAAGGGCTCGATGCCGTTGATCTTGCAGGTTCCGATCAGCGAGGCGATGCGGCCCCAGGCGATACCGCCTTCATCGTGGCCCGTTGCCCGGCAGGGTTTTGGCTTTTGCCAAAATCCCGAGAGGGGGGCAAAGAGCGCATTCTTGCGATTGAGGGCGATCGGGCGGATCAGGTTTTCGACCCTGTTGGAGTCGATCTCGGCGCGGCCGTCGTGCAGGAAGGTTTGCAGCCCGTCCCAGTGGTTATGGATGTAGGTCAGCTTTTCGCCCAAGCGGGATTTGGCGGAGATTTTCCGGCGCTGCGCCTGAAGCCAGTCGCCGAAGGCTTCCACCAGCTGCGCTGCGCGGGCCTGACGGGCCGAATGGCGCTGGCCGGGCGAGATGCCACGGATATCCGCTTCGACGGCATGGGGTTCGGCGATCCGGCGCAGGCCCTTGGCGGTGATTTCCGAGCCGTCGCGGTCGAAGACCTCCTTGAGGTTGCGGCGCGCGTGGGCCCAGCAATGCGCGACCCGAATGGGTGCCGCCCTTGCGGATCGGTTTGGTCAGCCGATTGTAGCCCTGATAACCATCGATCTGCAGGATGCCGTCAAAGCCGGTGAGGAAGGTTTCGGCATTCTCACCCACGCGTCCGGGGACGTAGAAGTAGACCACGCCGGGCGGGTCCTCGCCGCCCCAAGGTCGGTCGTCGCGGGCCAGCGCCCAGAGATATCCGGTCTTGGTCGTGCCGCGCCCCGGGTCCAGCACCGGGGCAGTGGTGGTCTACGGGGCTTACGCGGCCCCACTGGGGCCACGGTCCCCTTCGAACTCCATGAAGAGCTTGCCAGATCGTTTCAGATGCTCCGCCAGCCGGTCAACAACGGGCTTCAGGTGGAACGCGGCCTTGCCGACCCAATCGGCCAGGACAGCGCGGTGCAGATCGAGGCCCGCCCGTGCCATGATCTGGCTCTGGCGAGATAAGGGAAGGTGGTCCGCATATTTGCTGACCAGCACATGGGCGATGGTTGCCTCGGTCGGCAGGCCACCCATGAACAGATGGCTGGGCGCCGGGGCCCGCGTCACGCCGTTGGTGCAGATCCGGCAGGCATATTTCGGGCACACAGTCACGATGGCGCGCAACTGGGCCGGCACGATGTCCAGCCGTTCGCTGCGGTCTTCGCCGATCTTGTGCAGTCGCCATTGCTGCGCCATTGGTCCGCGCGACAATGGCGACACCGCAGCCACAGGGGCAGATCAGGCTGGCGGGTTCGATGATCTCTTCGATCCGCGGCAGCGCGGCTGGCAGGTTGCCGATGGTGCGCTTTGGCGCGGGTTTGGCCGCGCCATCGCCCGCCTTGGCGGCCCGCGTTTCCTTTTCTGCCTCAACCTCCGCCAGCGCGATGGACAAGTCCTCGAAGGCCATCTGCCGTTCATCCTCAGACAGCTTTTCCGACCGCTTGCCCTGCAGGGCATGGTTCAATTCGGCGATCAGATGCTCCTGCCGCCGGGTGATTTCCGTCAGCGCCGCCACGGTTTCCATCAACGCCAGCACCGCCGCGCGTTGCGCGGCAGGGATGGCGGAAAGGTCTATGATGGGTGCTGTCTGCATGGGTTGGAGCTATCATAAAAACCCTGCAAAAACACGCCAAACCAAGCAGTTGATCCACTCTGCCGCAGCTGGCGGGCGTGTCTCCAACGCCTTCACTTTGCGCCACTTGCGTCGGGAAAACAGTCTCCCAGACTGTTTTCTGATCCTCCTCACCCGGCAAACAGCGCCTCGAACTGGGCATGGTTCAGCGCAATCACCCCATCCTTGATCGCGGGCCAGGTGAAGGTCGTCTCCTCCAGCCGCTTGAAGACCATCACCAGACCCGTGCCGTCCCAGTAAAGCAGCTTCAGCCTGTCCGCCCGGCGCGAGCGGAACACAAACACCGTGCCGGTGAACGGATCCTTGCGCAGTACCGACGACACAATTGATGCCAGGCCATCATGGCCTTTCCGGAAGTCGACAGGCTGCGTCGAGACCAGAACCCGCACCCGGTTGGACGGGATCATCACGGCTGCGGCCCGATCGCTCGCACAATCTCGGCTATGCGCGTAGCAGGCGTGGCGCCGTCCAGCCGGATTGTCACTTGGCCCAGGGCAATCTCGATTGTTCCCAAGGCCCCCTTCTGGCTTGGCCGGCTGCTCTGAAAGAACTGGCACAGGGACAGCAGCGCCCCCCTTCTGGCTTGGCCGGCCGCTCAGGACGCGCCGGCACAGGAACCGCATTTCCACCCAACAGCACGAGAGGCGCAAAGCAAAAGCCGTCGTCCTCCATCGCAGGCAAAACCAGTTTCCCGTCCCGCGCCCGACCGCGCCATTCCGACAAATGGATCGCCCGAAGCCCATACCGCGCCGCAACCGCGTTCACCGTCACACCAGGCTTCAGGCTATCCGCAACGATCCGCGCCTTAACCTCGTCAGGCCAACGCTTCTGGCCATTGGCCCGAATCTCAACCCCGTAGTCCCTGAGAACCTCCTCCGTAGTCGCCATCGCGAAACCCCCGCGCCAATCTCCGTCAGGCGCGCCATCGCAGGTCAGGCGAAAATCGGGAAGGTGCGCCCCACGAAACGCTTGCTAAGAACACCAAAGTTCCCCGCAATTACCCGTTTGCCGCCTCAGAAACTCCACGATTGACCGCGATACATCATCCCAGCAGCGAACGTTCCGAAACAGCGACATACTGGATCCGCTTGCGTAACGAGGCAGAGAAATCTCTTAGAAAAGGCGAAC
>JAUSPL010000247.1 GCA_030656535.1 Gemmobacter sp. | reverse complement strand
GCACGGGGCACCAGTCATTCAGGACTATCTGGAAACCACTTTGCGCGACTGGACTGACGGGCGGATCGCGGTCATCCGGCGCTGGATCGCGGACGGAAAAATGGCCCCGGTGGACCCTCGGCATCTGCTGTACATGCTGTGGGCGACGACGCAGCACTATGCAGACTTTGGCCATCAGATCGAAACCCTGAACGCCGGTGTCCCCCTGACCGACGTGCAATGGGCCGAGGCCAAGGACAGCGTCAAGGCGGTCATCTTGCGCGGAATCGGGGTGATGGGGTAGGGGTGGTGCAATCAATCTGCGTGCGCGCCATGTCCGGGCCGGATATCGGGCCGCGTGCAGCCCCAGACCGCAACGAGGGGTCACCATGACGACACGCCATATCGTGCCACCCGCCTTGCAGGGCGTTTACGACCAGTGGCATTTTGCGCCTGCGGTGGTGCGCAATGGGTTGATCTTTTGCTCGGGCATCATTGGCACCAGCGCGGATGGAAATCCGCCACCGGGGTTGCGGACAGGGGCTCAATTGCGCGCAGGCGGCAGTGCTGCCCTGGACGGCGCGCAGGCGCGCACCGATCAAGGCGCCGGGTTGACAGCCTTGCAGGCCGTGCGCGACCCCGAGGCGCAGTTCGCCACCGCGTTCGAGGCGCTGCGCAGCATCTTGAATTCCGCCGGGGCGGACCTGTGCGATGTGATCGAGCTGACCAGCTATCACGTTGATATATCGACGCATATGGATGTTTTTTGCCGGGTGCGCGATGGCTATCTGTCGGCGCCTTGGCCGGCTTGGACGGCCATCGGGGTTGCCGAATTGGTGGTGCCGGGCGGTTTGGTTGAATTGCGCGCGGTGGCGGCCATGCCGGGCTGACCGGATACGTTTTCACTGGACGATCAAGGCTGGGGACGACAGATTGCACCTGACCACCGCGGCCCCCTGTTTCGGAGGTGCCTGCGTCAGGGCTATTTTGGAAGGCGGGGGATGATCCTTTTGACTGGTTTTCAGGGCTACGCCGGGCGTAGTCTTAACCCTGCCGAGGCCGTCGTCCGGGCATTGGATGGAACAGACATCGGGGGCATGACGGTCCACGGGCGCGTGTTGCCGGTTGATTTCCACGCAGTGGCGCGCGACGTGCCTGGCATGATCGACGCGCTTGCGCCAAAGATCGTCGTGTCGCTGGGTCTGTGGCCGGGCGAACCGATGATCCGGCTGGAACGGGTGGCGGCGAACTGGGCACAGTTCGAATTGCCGGATGCCGTGGGCCATAGACAGGTTGGGCCGGTGGTGCAGGGGGGGGCGGATGGCTATCTTTCCTCATTGCCGCATGACGCGATCCAGTCGGCGTTGCGGGCACAGGGCATCCCATGTCGGCAGTCGGGCAGCGCCGGGACCTATCTGTGCAATGCCTTGTCCTACATCGTGCTGCATCATTGCGCGCACCATCATCCGGGCACCCGCGCAGGGTTCATCCATCTTCCCTATCTGCCGGTGCAAGTGGCACAGATGCTGGACGACATTGCTGCCGAAGAGCGGCTGGAACAGCATCAGCGGGCCGACTATGCGTCGATGAGCCTTGAACCAATGATCGAGGCGGTCAAAATAGCGCTTACCATTGGCGCCGAGGGCGTCGCATGACGCGGCTTTTCGGACGGGATGTGCCGAGGGGCGCGTATGTTGCAAATGGGCAAGGGGATCCCGCATGAAGGTCTTGTCTGCCCGGCCGCTTGCTGACAGTGCGGTGACGCTGGTTCTGGCCGAAGCTGCCGGGCCCGAGGCGGCAAGCCGCGTCGGTACGGCGCTTGCGGCGATCAGGGACGCCATCCTGAACGGCGCTGTCCCGGGCGCATCCGAGGTGGCGGCGTCGTTCGTGTCGCTTACGGTCCACTATGACCCGCTGATCAGCAGCCAGGCTGATCTGATGGACCGCATCACGGCGATCCTTGATCCTTTGCAGCCCGGCAAGACAGCGGCGGGGCGGCAGTGGCGGTTGCCGTGCTGCTATGACGCGTCCTGCGGTATCGACCTGTCCGATCTGTCGGACCATCTTGGACTTGAGGTCCAGGACATTGTGGCACGCCATGCGGCGATCCGGTTCGATGTCTATGCGATCGGATTCTTGCCCGGCCTGCCTTTCATGGGCGAATTGCCCCCTGAACTGGCCCGTCCGCGCAGGCACGAGCCGCGCACCCACGTCCCGGCCGGGTCCGTCGCCATCGCTAACCGAATGGGAGTGATCTATCCTTGGGTCAGCCCCGGCGGTTGGCATGTCGTCGGCGCCTGCGCCGTGCCGCTGTTTGATGCGGCACGCCCGGTGCCCGCGTTGTTGGCGGCGGGGGACTGTGTGCAGTTTGATCCGGGTTCGCTGGCCGACCATGATGCGTTGCGGCGCGACCTGGCGGCGGGGCGGCTGGACCCGATGACCTTTTGCGACGGAGGGGAATGATATGGCGCATCTGACCGTCATGACCCCCGGCGCGCGCAGTCTGGTGCAGGATCTGGGGTTTACGGGCGCACGCGGGCAGGGCGTCCCGGTGGGCGGGGTCATGGACCGTCCGGGGCTGATGCTGGTGAACGCGCTGCTGGGCAACCCGCCGGGCACCGAAGCACTGGAAGTCGCGTTGACCGCACCCAGCCTGAGGGCGACGGGTTCGGTCCGGATCGCGCTGGGCGGCACGCTGCGCGGTGTGGTGCGCAGCGCGGACGGGGCCGAGCGGGCGTTGGCGTCGTGGACTGCGACGAC
>JAUSPL010000242.1 GCA_030656535.1 Gemmobacter sp. | reverse complement strand
CTTGGCCAGCAGCGCGCCCGCATAGGCCAGTTGCTTGATGACCGACACGTTGGCCGGGCCTTCCTTGCCTTCGGGCGTCAGGATCGCCTGACCGCCAAACACCGGCAGATCGGCGCGATAGCTGCCGTCGGGCTCGACGTTGTAGGTCATCGGCAACCCGAACTTCAGGCCCATCTGATAATCGTCGTCGCCGTGACTGGGGGCCGTATGCACGAACCCGGTACCCGCATCATCGGTGACATGATCGCCCGGCAGAAGGGGGACCTCAAAATCCCATTCGCCGTTTGCCCCGTCGACCCCGCGGAAGGGATGGGCAAGTGTCAGTGCCGCCATCTCAGCCGCAGACACCGCCCGTATCCGGGAAAACGTGTCAACTTTTGCCGCCTTGAAGACACCTTCGGCCAGTTTATCGGCCACCAGAACCCGCTCGCCCACCTTGGCGGTCGAGTTTTCGGCGACCGTGGCAACCTCATATAGCCCGTACTCGATGCTGGGGTTATATGACACAGCGCGGTTTTGCGGGATGGTCCAGGGCGTGGTGGTCCAGATGATGACATTTGAACCGGCGAATGCGGTGATGTCGACAAGGCTGCTGGCGGAATTGTGCCGTCCGGCTTCGTCCCGCGCCTCGGTCACGACAGTCTCGACCGGGAACCTGACCCAGATCGTGTGGCTGGTGATGTCGTGATATTCCACCTCGGCCTCGGCCAGTGCGGTTTTTTCCACCGGCGACCACATCACGGGCTTGGAGCCCTGATAGAGGCTGCCGTTCATCAGGAATTTCATGAACTCCTCAGCGATGACCGCTTCGGCGTGGAAATCCATCGTCAGATAGGGGTCAGCCCAGTTGCCGGTGATACCCAGCCGCTTGAATTCGTCGCGCTGGATGTTGACCCAGCCATCCGCGAACTTGCGACATTCCTGTCGGAAATCAACGATATCGACGGCGTCCTTGTCCAACCCCTTGGCGCGGTATTGTTCCTCGATCTTCCATTCGATCGGCAGACCGTGGCAATCCCATCCCGGCACATAGCGCGCATCAAAGCCCATCATCTGATGGCTGCGCACGATCATGTCCTTGATGGTCTTGTTCAGCCCGTGGCCGATGTGCAGATGGCCGTTGGCATAGGGAGGGCCATCGTGCAGCGTGAACGGCTGGCGCGGCGTCCCGGCGGCCACGGCATCGCGCGCCCGGTCGCGCAAGCGGTCATAGATGCCGATGCTGTCCCAATGGGCCAGCCAGTCGGGTTCGCGCTGGGGCAGGCCCGCGCGCATGGGAAATTCGGTTTCGGGCAGAAAAACGGTATCGCGGTAGTCAGGCGTATCGGCGCACATCGGCAAGTTCCTCGGGCTGTTCCGGCAAAATCATGGCAAGCGTCCCGGCGGCTCTGAACGTCAGAGCGCCGGGCCGCTAATTCGCAAGGAATATGTGGCACGATCCGTCATGGCGCGGGTTATAGGCGCGCGCGCCGTGCGGGTCCAGAGGGCAGCGACGCGTGCAGCGCAAAGGCATCAGCCCCCGGGCTACTTTCGCGACCCCGCGCAATGCACCCGGACCGCACGCCTGTTCCAAGCCCCGACACCGGGTGCCTGCAGCGGGGGCATGGCGCGGCGATCGCCTGCAGTGCAAGCCACCGGTCGGGTGGCGGTGCATCCCGTCAGCTGGGATTGCCGCCAAACAGTCCGGTAAAGGCCCGGCCCAGCAGGTTGGTGATGCGTGGCTTTGGCAACATCACAAATGGCAAAGGTCGGCACACCTCCATCGCGGCGATGCCCACACGGGCGGTCAGTGCACCGTTGACCACGCCCTCGCCAAACCGGCGGGACAGTTTCGACAACACACCGCCCCCGGCCACCGACGCAATCAGATCATCGCCCACCGCGATAGCCCCCGTCGCCACCAGATGTGAAAAGACCCTGCGCAACAAACGCCAGCTGCCGAACGCACCGGCGCGCCCGCCATAGATCTCGGCAATCCGCCGGATCATGGCCAGATTGGCCAGCAGCGCCACCGCCACATCCGCAAGCGCAAGCGGGATCAGCGCGGTCGCGGTCGCAACCCGCCGGGCGGCAGCCTCGATCTCGGCGCGCGCCGCACGGTCGCCTGCTGCCAGCAGCTCGGATTCCGCAAGACCCAGCAAGGCGTCGGCATCCAGCAAATCGGCGCCCTGCCCTGTCAGTCGCGCGCGCGCATCCGCAAGCTCGGCGCGCCCGGCATATAACCGTTGCACGTCGGCCACGATCCCGCGCGCGGCCTTCAGGTCGGACGCGACGGTTGCGGCCTCTGCGCGAGCGCGCAAGGTGTCGATCCGACCCAGCCGCAAGAACGCCGACCACTCGCGCAGGGCAAAGATCACCGCGCCCAGCACAACCATCGCAGCAAGCCCCATCGCGATAGTGCCCAGCACCGTGTTCCGCGCCAGAAGATCGGTGACAAAGTCGGTCACCGCGACCCCCAGGACCAAGGTCGCAAACGCGCCTGCAGCCCAGGTGAACACCCGGCCCAGAATGCTGCGACGCCGTATCAGGGGTCCCGCCAGACCCGGCAACGGCACCGTCAGGTCCGGCACCGGGGGCGCTGTCGCGGGCGAGGGTGCGGGGTCATCCAGATCAATCACGACAGGGCGCAGGCGGGCGATGGGGGTGCCGACCGGGGTGTCATCTGGGATTTCGGGCATGGCATCGTCCTTTGAGATCACGTCAGCTGGTCGCCCAGCAGAAACTCGGCGGCGCGGTCCAGCCG
The DNA here is from genome assembly GCA_030656535.1 of Gemmobacter sp. Taxonomy (GTDB): domain Bacteria; phylum Pseudomonadota; class Alphaproteobacteria; order Rhodobacterales; family Rhodobacteraceae; genus JAUSPL01. Next base: position 2,588 of record JAUSPL010000242.1, on the reverse strand, counting down.
GATGTGGGGCAGACCTTCGCCCGGCGTCAGGGTCATGCGGGCCGGGGCAAAGCGCATCACCGAATAATCGGCATCAAGCCACCGCTCGGCGCCTTCGCGCGCAGGCGACAGCAACCGGCCCGGATCGGTCGGCAGGTCGCCCGCGTACATCAAAGCCTGCCGCCCCGTGTCCATCAACGTGCCGCGCACCCCTTCGATCCGGCGCCCATCCTGGGTCGCCTCGGCCTCGGTGGTGGCGCGCAGGCTGGCAAGTGCCATCGCAGCCGTATTGGCCCCTGCGTAATCGGCCCGGTCCTTGGCCTCGCGCAGCATGGCCGCAAGGATAGCGGCCAAACGGGCATGCTGGCTGTGGTGCAGATGGTCCGCGCGGGTTGCCGCAAACAGGATGCGGTCTACCTTCTTGCCGAATAGCAGCTCGGTCAGGGGGTTTGACCGGCCCGGCCGGAACGCAGCCAGAACCCCCGCCATGGCGCGGCGCATATCCTCGACGGCCTGCGGCCCGGCATGAATGGCGCCCAGCGCATCAACCAACACGACCTGTCTGTCGATGCGGGAAAAGTGGTCGCGAAAAAACGGCTTGATCACGCGCGACCGATAAGCGTCATAGCGTCGCTCCATCTCGCGCCACAGCGAGCCCCGCACCGGGGACTCAGGCCGCGGCAGCGGCGCAAAGGTCAGTGCGGGTGACCCGGCCAGATCACCGGGCATCAGGAAACGGCCCGGCGTCACATCCGACAACCCCGCCGCGCGCAACGCCACCAGACAGGCAGTGTAATCAGCCGCCAGGCCCTGCGCCTGCACCTCATCCAGCGGCTGCCCCGCGTCGGTAGCCGTCACACGCGCCATGTAACCCGCCGCCTCGGGCCGTTTGGCGAACCGGTTCAGGACGCCGGTGGCCCAGTCCTGATAGCCTATTTCCAACAAAGCGAGGTCCAGCAACCACTCTCCGGGGTAGTCGATGATATCAAGATGCAACTTCCGCACCCCGCGCAGCCCGGAAAACAGGCCCGAGGGTCGGATGCGGAACGACAAGCGTAGCTCAGACACCGCCCTTGTGCTGTCTGGCCAACGCGGTGCGTCACCCGTCAGCGCTGCGCGGTGGGCCTCATAGTCAAAGCGCGGCACGGTATCATCGGGCTGCGGCTGCAACCAGACCGCCTCGATCCGGCCTTCGCTGGCCGCGCGCAACTGTGGCATGCGCCCGCGATCCAGAAGGTTGGATACCAGTGAGGTAATGAACACCGTCTTGCCCGCCCGGGCAAGCCCGGTCACGCCCAGACGGATCACCGGATCGAACAGCGCCTCGCCAACCGCAGCAACCCGGCTTTCCACCCCATGCGCCAGATCCTGCGCGATGTCTTGCAATCCCACTGCCGCCTGCCTTTCCTTGCCTCTGACCTAGATAGGCACAGCCGAACCGATTTCACAGGGGAAACGCCTGATCGCGGCGTCGGGCATCGTGTGTGGACAAAGCAGCCCCTTGCTCACAACCGGATGTCGCGCTACCCGTCAGCCATGCCACGCTATGCTTTGAAGATCGAATATGACGGTGCACCGTTCCACGGTTGGCAACGGCAGGTGCAGGGCCGCGCGTCCGTGCAGGCCGCGGTCGAGGCTGCGCTTGCGCGGCTGGACACGACAGTCACCGGAATTGCCGCTGCGGGGCGGACAGACGCCGGTGTGCATGCAACGGCACAAGTCGCGCATGTCGACATGGCCCGGGACTGGGATCCCTTTCGTTTGTCCGAAGCGCTGAATTGGCACCTGAGACCCGCCCCTGTCGCGATCCTGACTGCGGCCCGGGTCGCGGATGACTTCCACGCCCGGTTTTCGGCCGTCGAGCGTCGGTATCTGTTTCGACTGCTGGCCCGCCGCGCGCCTGCCGTCCATGACCGGGGGCGGGTGTGGCACGTCCAGCACCCCTTGGATGCCGATGCGATGCGGCAAGCGGCGGCCCATCTGGTCGGGCGGCATGACTTCACTACCTTCCGGTCGGTGATGTGCCAGTCGGCAAGCCCGGTCAAGACCTTGGATGACATCCGCATAGAGGCGATCAGCGTTCCGCACGGCACCGAGTACCGGTTCAATTTGCGCGCGCGCAGCTTTCTGCACAATCAGGTCCGGTCCATTGTCGGCACGTTGGAACGTGTCGGCGTCGGGGCCTGGTCGGCACAAGACGCAAAGGACGCCCTTGAGGCCCGCGAGCGCGCCGCTTGTGGGCCGGTCTGTCCGCCGCAGGGGTTGTATCTGTGCGGGGTGGGCTACCCCGACGACCCCTTTTCGGGGAAATCGACTGCCTGAACGCGGTGGTGTGGGTCTTGGGCGCGCAGGTGCTTGTCCATGTTCCCGCGCAGATCAGAGGCCGGGGCGAAAGACTTACGGGCGTTTGACCAGCTCCTGGGTCATGGCACGGCAGGGCTGGCCGGTTCCGCGGGAATTGCCAAAGGCAGCGCCGCAGATGTGCCTTTGAGCAAGCCTGTGATGTCAACCGGTCCCGCGACACCTGCGGCGCGGGCGCGGTAGATGGTCAGCGCCTCGGATACCCGCATGATATAGGTCCGGGTTTCACTGAACGGCACATCTTCGAC
>JAUSPL010000239.1 GCA_030656535.1 Gemmobacter sp. | reverse complement strand
CCGCCTGGGCGCCTGTGGTTTCCACTTCGACCGATGTTCCCTTGGATGCCCCCAGCATCAGCAGCCCCATGATGGAATCACCCGACACCCGCATTCCATCGCGCGACACCATCGCCGTGGCGTCATGTTGTTCGACAATGGCCACGAATTTTGCAGAAGCGCGGGCGTGAAGCCCCTTTTCGTTGACGATACGAAGCGTGCGGGTTGTCATTCAAAGTCCTGTCACTTGCCGCCATCCCGGCTGTCAATATACTTGCGCCCGGCATTGATGGCTGCCTCGACCGCAGCGGGCAGCGGCAAATTGCGCGACTGTGCAAGTTTCAAAAGCATGGGCATGTTCGCACCGGCAAGGATCTGGCGCTGTTCTCGGCCACATGCCAGCAACGAAAGGTTGAAGGGCGAAGATCCAAACAGATCGACAACCACCACAACGCCCGCGCCGGCATCAACAGAGTCGGCTGCAGCGCGAATTTCTGACTCCTTCTGGGTACGGTCGTGATCGGGTTCAATGCTTATTGCGCGGATGCCAGTCTGAGGTCCCATGACATAGTCCACGGCGGCGAGATATTCCCGCGCCAGTCCGCCATGAGCCACAATCACGATGCCGATCACACCCGGCTTTTCCATATTCCACAAAGCCCGCCAACCGCCCGAAGTCCATCAAAAATCAGTCTGCCCCGCCACTTGGCGCGGCGGCCCGTCGTTCCAGTTCCCTATGCCGTTTAGACACCTGCCAACCGGCCAGTGCAAGCGTATCGCCTAATTTTTCTGCAACTGCAACCGACCTGTGCTGCCCACCCGTACAGCCAAAGCCGATGGCAAGGTGGGCCTTGCCTTCTTCGATATGGGCTGGAAGCAGCATCTGTACAAGGTCAGTCAGCTTTTCAAAGAAAGGTGCAAACCGTGCGTCCGACGCAATATGGGCTGCCACGCGCGGATCTCGACCGTCCAGCGGCCTCAGATCGGGGCTCCAGTAAGGGTTCTTCAGGAACCTGCAGTCAAAGATCATGTCCACCCCGCGCGGCACGCCACGCTTGTAGCTGAACGATTGCACCGATACTGCCATTCTTTGGCTGGGTGCGCGCCCGAACCAGCGTGCCAGTTCCGCCTTGAGGTCGTGGGGCGACATGTCCGAAGTGTCAATCAACAGGTCGGCCCGGACCCGGATCGGGGCCAGCAGGTCAGCCTCGCGCAAGATGCCGGAAAGTGGCGCCTCTGCTGGGGCCAGCGGGTGGCGTCGGCGTGTTTCAGAATACCGACGCACCAGAACATCTGTCCGACAGTCAAGAAACAGCAGTTCAAGCGACACTTGCGGATCAATCGTCAGCCGATCGATCAACTCGATAAGTCCCGTCGCGCTGAAATCACGGTTGCGAACGTCCAGCCCCAACGCGATCGGGCGACCCAACGGGGGGCCGTCCAGCAGGCGGGGGATCAACGACAAGGGCAGATTGTCGATCGTTTCGCAGTCCATGTCCTCCAGCGCGGCGATGGCGGTGGACCGCCCCGCACCCGAAGGCCCGGTGACCAGCACGACGCGCTGGCCATCGGAAGGAACAGAGTTGGGGTCTTGGGGCATGGTCATACCTCTCGGCCACTCATGATATACTGTCTGATGGCCGCTGGAAAATGCGGGGTCGCCGGACCGTGAACAACATCAACCGCAACTGACCCGAACGTGAGCTTGCGACGGGGTGGCAGGCGCAGGGTTTCCGTCTGGCCAAGATCGACCGCAAGCACCACCCTGGCCTCAGTACAAAGGTCGGCGCGCAAAAGTCCGATCCCGCGCGCCTCGATCAAGGGGGGCAGATCGGGTGGTGCCGACGCGATCAGCATCCCACCGCGCGATCGCAACAAGGTGCGGTCATCCGCCACCAATTGCCCGCCAAGCGCCATCAACATCAGCCCGAGCGAGGATTTTCCAGATGCTGACGGCCCCAGGATAACCACCGCACGAGTGCCGAATGCGATTGTGGTTGCGTGGATGACCGGATCGTCCGGGGTGTTTCGCGCGGGCCCACGATCTTGCATCAGATTGGCAGACCGACCACAAAGCGTGCGCCAAGTGGCTCAGATGTAACGTCATCTTCGGTTGGGCGAATGTTTTCGGCCCAGATCACCCCGCCGTGCGCTTCAACAATCTGTTTCGAGATGGATAGCCCAAGACCGGAGTTGTTTCCAAAGTGGTTGGCGGGCCGGTCTGAGTAGAAGCGTTTGAAGATCTTGATCAGCGCCTGTTCAGGGATGCCCGGACCAGTGTCTTCGACGACGACCAGAACGCGGTTGTCGCGGCGGCGGGCCCAGACCCGCACGGCGTCACCCTCTTCGCAAAACGAGATCGCGTTGGTAATCAGATTGACAAACACCTGCGCCAACCGCGCCTCCAACCCGTGGATCATGATCGGATCAGGGGGCAGGTCGGTGATGTAGTCGACGCCCTTTTCCGCAGCCTGCTGGGCCAGAAAGTCGTTGATGTTGGCGATGGTGTGCAGAAGGTTGAACTCCTCCTCCTCCTCCTTCACCAGTTCGCTGTCCAGACGCGAGGCATTGGAGATATCGCTGACAAGCCGGTCGAGCCGACGGACATCGTGTTCTATGACATCCAGCAGCTTTTCGCGGTGGTCGTCCTTTTTGACAAAGCGCAGCGACCCTACCGCAGACCGCAGCGATGCCAAGGGGTTCTTGATCTCGTGGGCGACGTCCGCCGCGAATTGTTCGTTCGCGTCGATGCGGTCGTACAGGGCGGCGACCATCCCGCGCAGGGCACCTGACAACCGACCGATTTCGTCGGGACGGGCCGTCAGATCAGGGATCCGCACCCGGCCTGGCGCCATTTTACGCGCGTTCTTGTCTCGGCCCAGTTCCGCTGCCGCCGCAAGTTCAGCCAAAGGATTGGCGATGGTCGACGCAAGAACAAGGCTGAGGGCGATCGATACCAGCAGCGCGATCACAAACATCTGGAGCACCTGTTCGCGCTCGTTTCGCACCAGTTTGTCGATTTCGCCAGCTGCCGAAGTCAGCGCCACGACGCCCAGTACGTCCGCGCCGCGCCGGATGGGGGTTGCCACCGAAAACAGTGCGCCGCCCGATGCATCCTGAGCTGTCCGAACCGAGATGTTGCCGGTTCTTGCCAGAGGCGCCAGTTCGGCCGCCAAGGCCTCAAGGTCCAGAGCCACGGGGCGCGTGGATTCTGTCTTGGTCAACCCCGAAAGCGTGTCCCAAACTGATGTGAGCAGGTTGGTGATGACGTTGTTGCGCGGCACGTCGATGCCAGTGGGCGGCAGTTGGGTGACCTTGGGCCGCCCGATTGTCGAGCTGATCAGATTGCCGTTCAAATCATAGATGAACAGCTCGGTTCCTGGGGTGGTTTCCAAACGTCCCAGCGTGGCCGCAATGCTCAGCCCTTCGGCACCGGCTATGTTGACCGATGCACCCTCTGGCAAACGGGCCTCTACGACATCGGCGATCAGCCGGGCTTCCGTCACCAAGGCCAGTTCACGCTGCATCACCAGGCTGTCGCGGAACGGATTCAGGAACAAAACCCCGCCCACAAGCACGATCAGCGCCAACATGTTGAAAATGATGATCTTGCGTGCCAGCGGCGAGCCGTTCAGAGATACGAGACCTCGTTTACGGCGCCCCGACTGCAGTGCCGGGTCGCTCGCGGCATCCGGGGCGACCCAATCTTCGCCAATCAGCACATCACCCCGACGTGTCGGGGTGGGCGTGCTGTCGTCGGCAATGATGCGATGTGCGGCTGTCATTCTTCGTTGTAGCGATAGCCAATGCCGTAAAGCGTTTCGATTGCAGAAAATTCCGGGTCGACCGAGCGCATCTTCTTGCGCAGGCGTTTCACGTGGCTGTCAATGGTACGGTCATCCACATATACCTGATCGTCATAGGCGACGTCCATCAGTTGGTCGCGGCTTTTGACAAAGCCGGGCCGCTGAGCCAGCGCCTGAAGCAACAGGAATTCCGTGACGGTCAAAGATACATCCAGGCCCTTCCATGCGACGGCATGGCGCAGTGGATCCATGCGCAGTTGGCCGCGTTCCATGACCTTGTTTTCATCCGATACGGCGACTTCGCCAGTGGCGATCGCGTCCTGACGGCGCAGCAGTGCGCGGATACGCTCGACCAACAACCTCTGGCTGAAAGGTTTTTTCACATAATCGTCGGCGCCCATGCGCAGGCCCAGAACCTCGTCGATTTCATCGTCCTTCGAGGTCAGGAAGATCACGGGCATCGATGTTTTCAGGCGAAGCCGTTGCAGAAGATCCATGCCGTCCATGCGCGGCATCTTGATGTCAAGCACTGCCATATCGGGCAGCCGCTTGTTGAAGGCATCAAGCGCGGATTGGCCGTCGTTATAAGTCTCGACTTCGAATCCCTCTGCCTCCAACGTCATCGATACCGACGTCAGAATATTCCGATCATCGTCCACAAGGGCGATACGTGACATTTACGGTTTCCTTTTTTACTGCTCTGATTTGCCAGATTTTTGACACATACTCGTGTTTTCGCCGAATAGAATCAACAGGCAAGTACGAATCAGCCCGGTTCCAAGCCGCCATCAGACCGGAAATATCCGAAGCAATGACTAATATGCCGCATATTCGCGATATGGTTGCGCTAAACTTTGCTTGGTTGCGCTAACGGCGCTAAAGCATGCTGTTCCTTCGCGGAAACCTCGTGATATAGCCGCCGTGTCGACCCCCCCGGGCCAGACCGGCGAAATTTAATTGCACGAAGTCGCCGATATCGGACACAAGAGACGGCGCCGGACCGACCGCTATGGGAGCCTTCACAATGAACCACGGACTCGTGAACCAAAGCCGGACTTTGAGCGATCAGGGGCTGACG
>JAUSPL010000236.1 GCA_030656535.1 Gemmobacter sp. | reverse complement strand
ACCCCCATTTCAGCCCCGCGCCCGGTGCCAACCATGATCGAGGTCGGCGTGGCCAGCCCCATCGCGCAGGGGCAGGCGACGATCAGCACGGACACCCCGGCGACCAGCGCATGGGTCAGCACCGGGTCGGGACCAAAGACCAGCCAGACCAGCACGGTCAGCACGGCCACACCCATCACGGCGGGCACGAACCACATGGTCACCCGGTCGACCAGCGCCTGAATGGGCAGCTTGCCGCCTTGCGCCTCGGCGACCAGCCGCACGATCTGTGCCAGAGTGGTGTCGGGTCCGGTGCGGGTGACCTCGACCCGCAGCGCCCCGGTTCCGTTGATGGTTCCGCCGGTGACCGGGGTGCCTTCGGACTTTGCGACCGGGACGGGTTCGCCCGTGATCATGCTTTCATCGACGTAGGACGTTCCCGTCAGCACGACGGAATCCGTGGCGATCCGTTCGCCGGGCCTGATGCGCAGGATGTCGCCGGGGCGCAGGCTGGCGGTCGGGCGGTCCTCGGCGCCGGTGGTGGTTTCGACCAGGGCTGACGCCGGTTGCAGCCCGACCAGACGGCGGATCGCGGCACCGGTCTGTCCGCGCGCCCTTGCCTCCATCCAGCGGCCCATCAAGATCAGGGTGACGATGACGGCGGCGGCCTCGAAATAGACCGCGACGGCGGCGGCGGGCAGAACCTGCGGCGCGATCAGCGCGACGGTGGAATAGGTCCAGGCCGATACCGTGCCCAAGGCGACAAGGCTGTTCATGTCAGGCGACAGCCGGACCAGCGCAGGCACCCCCCGCGTCAGGAACTGACGCCCCGGACCGATCAGCACCAGCGTCACAAGGACAAACTGCAGGGTCCAGGATGCCTGCATGCCGATGGTCGCCATGATCCAGTGGTGAAAGGCCGGGATCAGATGCCCGCCCATTTCCAGCACGAAGACGGGCAGCGTCAACGCCAGCGCGACCCAGAACCTGTTGCGCTGCGTGGCGGATTCCAGCGCAGCACGGTCGATGGGGTCGGCGGTTTGCGGTTCGGCATGATAGCCCGCACGGGCAACGGCGGCGATCGCGCTGGCCAACACTTCCGGGCTGGCAACATGGGTCATCATCGCAGTCTGGTTGGCCAGATTGACGGTGGCGCTTTGGATGCCGGGCACCGCGCCCAGCGCGCGCTCGACCCGCCCCACGCAGGATGCGCAGGTCATGCCGTCGATGGTCAGCGTCGTGGTCGCCTGACGCAGGCCATAGCCCGCCTTGGTCAGCGCGCTTGCCACGACACCAAGGTCGGCACCGCCCGTCAACCGGGCCGTGTTGGTGGCCAGGTTGACCGAGGCTTCCCCGACCCCCGGCACCCGGGCCAGAATCCGTTCCACCCGGCCTACACAGGCCGCGCAATGCATGCCGTCGATCTCGATCGTGGCGTGGTCGGTCATGAGAGCTTCCTTTTGACTGACCCTGACATGGGGCTTCCTGTTACGGGAAGGTCAAGGTCTGAAGGCAAGAATTTCCGGTGATCCGCCAGATGGAAATATTTGGCAGCTTTGCCGGGCAGGGGCTTGACCTTCCCGTACCGGGAAGCCCGATATAGGCACAACACCAAGATTATCCCCCATATGATACCGGAGCGATCCAATGCAGCTTTCTGTTCCTGACATGTCCTGTGGCCACTGCAAAGCCTCGGTTGAAACCGCCCTGAAGGCGCTGGACCCATCCGCGCAGGTTCAGGTCGATCTGGCCACGCGGCAGGTCACGCTGGAGACCAACGCCAGCGCGACCCGGGTTATCGCAGCACTTCAGGACGTGGGCTTTGACGCGACGCCGGTCTGAAGCCTGCGGCCCGATGAAAAGGGGCGCATGACTGCGGTCTGAAGCACCCGCCTGACGATCGGTGTCTGGCGACCGCGCTCAGGCAACTGCCCTCAATCGACTGCGGCCAGACCTCGATAGCCTGTGATCGCGGCGACCCATCATTATCTGCGATGGGCCGCCGCGCAATTTTGAATTGGTGCTCGGCCCGTTACTGGCATAGGCGGTGGCCTGCGCAACTCAAGGACTTGCCGTGACCCAGACCCACACCCCCGTCGCGCCCGCTTCAGGCATCCCCCTGGGCGATGTCGCCCAACATGGCGGGGCTGATCCCGGAATCGTGCGGGCAGGGGCTGGCCAGACGGCGCCGCAGCAGTCGGGCGACAGCCTGCGGGGGTTCGGCTTTGCGCTGACCGCTTATCTGATGTGGGGCGCATTGCCGATCTACATGAAGGCGGTATCGCATATCCCGACGCTGGAGGTGCTGGCCCATCGCGTGGTCTGGTCGGTTCCGGTGGCGCTGCTGATCCTGTGGTGGCTGGGGCGCACATCGGATCTGCGCACGGCGATCCGGTCGCCGCGCACGATCGGCATGGCGGCGGTCACGGCGACGCTGGTCTCAATCAACTGGGGGGTCTATGTCTGGGCAATCCAGTCCGGACAGACGCTGGAGGCGGCCTTGGGCTATTACATCAACCCGCTGTTCAGCGTGTTCATGGGCCGGGTCTTTCTGGGCGAACGGTTGCGCGGTCTGCAATGGGTCTCGATCGTGCTGGCCGGGGCGGCGGTTGGCATCCTGACCTATGACGGGGGCAAGCTGCCGGTTGTCGCGCTGTCGGTGACGCTGAGCTGGGGCCTTTATGCCTTTTTCAAGAAATCGCTGCCGATCGGCCCCAATCAGGGCTTTGCGCTGGAGGTTCTGCTGCTGATGCCTGTCGCTTTGGCCTATATCGTCTGGTTGGCTGTGTCGGGGCAGGCGGATTTTCTGAACGGTTCGGTCAGGGATGATCTGTTGTTGGCGGGATGCGGGATCGTGACGGCGGTGCCCTTGATGATCTATGCGAACGGGGCCAAG
>JAUSPL010000226.1 GCA_030656535.1 Gemmobacter sp. | reverse complement strand
TGTCAGGCGATCTTCAAGGGTACCAAGGTTGACGGCGTCTATGACAAGGACCCCAAGAAACACGCAGATGCCAAGCGCTATGACCGTGTCAGCTATGACGAATGTCTGGCCAAGCATCTGGGTGTGATGGACGCGTCGGCGATTGCGCTGGCACGCGACAACAACCTGCCCATCATCGTGTTCAGCCTGGACAACCCCGGTGGTTTCCGCGGAATCTTGCGCGGCGAAGGGACCTATACGCGGGTTCACGGCTGAAACCCTGTAATCCCGGCAATGATGCTGCTAAGAAGCGGCGCAACGACCCCTGCTTTGACCGCCGGACGGGCAAGCGCGGGTCGTGACTTTGCCGGACAAGACACCCAAAACGATCCAAAAGACGACATAAAAGAAGGCACGTGGACATATGGCCGATAACGACCTCGACATTGACCTCGACGATCTGGAACGCCGCATGGAAGGCGCCATGAATGCCCTGCGGACCGAACTTGCTTCGCTTCGCACGGGCCGCGCGTCCGGGTCCATGCTGGAACCCATTGTGGTGGACGCCTATGGCCAGCCGACCCCGATCAACCAGCTTGGCACCGTCAACGTGCCTGAACCCCGGATGGTGACCATCAACGTCTGGGACAAGGCAATGGTGGGCAAGGTGGAAAAGGCAATCCGCGAAAGCGGGCTTGGCATCAATCCGCAGCTGAATGGCACCATCATCATGTTGCCGATCCCGGAACTGAACCAGGAACGCCGGGCGCAGTTGACCAAGGTCGCCGCGCAATACGCAGAACACGCCCGCGTGGCGGTGCGCAACGTGCGTCGTGACGGCATGGACCAGATCAAGAAGGCAAAGGCTGCCGGCTTGTCCGAAGACGACCAGAAAATGTACGCCGACGAGGTGCAGGTTCTGACTGACAAAGCCATCGCTGCCGTGGACAAGGTGCTGGAAGGCAAGCAACAAGAAATCATGCAGGTTTGACACTGCGCGAACCCGGACCGAAAGGGCTGATCTTGGCCGCAACACCTTCTGCCACGCCCCCCGAGCATGTGGCGATCATCATGGATGGCAATGGCCGCTGGGCCACGAACCGTGGCTGGCCGCGTCTGGTCGGGCACCGCAAGGGCGCCGAAAGGGTCAAGGAAATCGTGCGCTGCGCGCCGGATCTGGGGATCCGCTGGCTGACGATCTATGCGTTTTCGACCGAGAACTGGAAACGCTCGACCGAAGAAGTGCTGGGCCTGATGGGGCTGTTCTCGCGCTATATCGAACGCGAGGCCGACCGGCTGTCGGCCGAGGGCGTGCGGATGCGGTTCATCGGCGACCGCACCCGGCTGGACGCAAAGCTGCAACGCCTGATGGCCAGCATCGAAGCCCGGACCGAGGGCAACACCCGGATCAACCTGACCGTCGCCATCAACTATGGGGGTCGCAACGAACTGGCCCGTGCGGCGCGTATCCTCGCGCAGCGGGTTGCCGACGGAACGATGTCGCCCGACGCGGTGAACGAAACCACGCTTGCGGCAGCGCTGGATACCGGCGGGTTGCCGGATCCCGATCTGGTGATACGCACCAGCGGCGAAACCCGGGTGTCGAACTTTCTGCCCTGGCAGGCGGCCTATGCCGAATACGAATTCACACCGACCCTATGGCCCGATTTTTCGCCGCAGGAACTGGCGGACATCCTGGCACGGTTCGGTGGGCGTGACCGCCGCTTCGGCGGCGCTGTCGCGCTATGAGCGGGATTTCCGGGAACTTTGGCGATCTGCGCACGCGGGTGATCTCGGCCATCGTGATGGCGGTGGTTGGCATTGCCGACATCTGGCTGGGCGGAGCCTGGTTTCTGGCGCTGCTGGTGGTGGTCGGCGGTGCGATGATGTGGGAACTGTCGCGCATGCTGGGCGCGGCGCCTATGGCTGCGCTGATGATGGGGGCGCTTGCGTCCGTCGTGATGGTGGCGGTTCCGATGCTGCCGGCCTGGGGCTGGCTGTTGCTGGCTGTGCCACCGCTTGTCGCCTCGGCTTTGGTTGCGCGCGACCGGGTGCTGTGCGCGGTTTACGGGTCCGCGGCCTTGCTGGCCACCTTTGCGCTGTATGGGTTTCGGTTGGAACAGGGGCTGGTCTGGCTGATCTGGCTGATCCTTGTCGTGGTCGCGTCGGATGTTGCGGGCTATTTCGCAGGCCGCACGCTTGGGGGGCCGAAATTCTGGCCTGCTGTCAGCCCGAAGAAAACATGGTCCGGGACCGTCGCGGGCTGGGTGGGGGCTGCGCTGGTCGGGCTTGGCTTTGCCGCCGCCACACAAGCGGGGGTGGGGCTTGCGCTGATTTCGGCACTGGTGGCCTTTGCGGCACAGATGGGCGACATCGCGGAAAGTGCGATCAAGCGACGGGCAGGGGTCAAGGACAGCTCGAACCTGATTCCCGGTCATGGCGGTGTACTGGACCGGTTTGATGCGCTGCTTGGCGCATCCCTGGTCATGTTGGTGTCGGCGGCGTTGATCGGCCTGCCCGAGGTCCGTCTGTGACACCCCGGACTGTCAGCATCTTTGGGTCCACCGGGTCCGTGGGCGAAAACACCATCGACCTGATTGCGCGGGCGCCGGATGAATATCAGGTCTGCGTGTTGACCGGGGCGAACAACATCGACCTGCTGGCCCGACAGGCCCGCACGTTGCGCGCCCGGATTGCAGTGACGGCCAATGACGCCTTGTTGCCCGATTTGCGCGCTGCGCTGTCAGGGTCGGGGATCGAGGCTGCGGCCGGTGCCACCGCGATCGCCGAGGCCGCCGACCGCCCTGCCGACTGGACCATGAGCGCGATTGTCGGGGCTGCCGGTCTGGTGCCCGGGCTTCGGACGCTGGCGCGCGGTGGCACGCTTGCCTTGGCGAACAAGGAATCGCTTGTCTGTGCCGGGCAGTTGCTGATGGCGACGGCCGCGGCACACGGGGGCCGCGTCCTGCCGGTGGACAGCGAACATTCCGCCATCTTTC
>JAUSPL010000221.1 GCA_030656535.1 Gemmobacter sp. | reverse complement strand
TTTGGCGGCCTATAGCGGCAAATGGCGCCCTAAGCAAGGAAAAGCAGTGCCCGAAGCGATATCGCCGGGCGCAACCGGATTGCGCTGGTTCAGGCAAATGAAGGGGCGGCCCCGCATGGCAGGGCCGCCCTTGTCACAAGTCTTGTTCCAAGAAACCGCCTCAGGCGACTTCGTGGACCAGATCACCGATCGGTTTGCGTACCTTTGCAGCGCCCGACAACCAGTCGCCTTCTGCCGCACGGTAGCCCAGCGGCATCAATGTGACCGACCGCAGCCCCCGCGCACGCAGTCCAAGGATTTCGTCGACCTTGTCGGGGTCAAATCCTTCCATCGGAGTGCTGTCGACTTCCTCGAACGCTGCGGCGGTCAATGCGACCCCGAACGCGATATAGGCTTGGCGGGCGGCGTGCTGATGGTTCACCTCGGCGGTGCGCGGCAGATACATCCCCTTGAGCCGGTCGTAATAGGCGGTCAGCGACTCGCTGGCCCCACCACGACCTGCCGAGGTGTTGGCAACCACAGCGTCGATCCGCTCTTCGGTGTAGTTGTCCCAAGCGGCAAAAACCAGAACATGTGATCCGTCGGTCAGTTGGGCCTGATCGTACGCCGCCGCGCGCAACTGGGCCTTGACCTCGGGGTTGGTGACCACGATCACCTCGAAGGGCTGCAACCCGCTTGACGTGGGTGCCAGGTTCACGGCTTCCAGAATACGGTCAACCTTGTCTTTTGGGACCGATTTGCTCGGATCCATCTTCTTGGTTGCGTAGCGCCAGTTCAGTTTTTCAGTCAGCATGATCTGCCCAATCTTTTCTGTGAAGGCATGGCGTGTCACCCATGCCACTCTTTGCTTTATACATGTAGGGTTTTGTTGCGCCGCAGCAAATGTCGGTTTTTGCACAGTGGGTGTTCAAACCGGCCCTTGAACATTCTGCTGCGTTTGATGGACGCGCGGTCAGGCAGACAGGCGTTGCGCGACCGTATCGCAGGCCTTTGCGACTGCCTCGTCGATCGTCATGGATGAGGTGTCCAGCACCAGCGCATCATCGGATGGGCGCAGCGGCGCGTCGGCGCGGCCCATGTCGCGTGCGTCACGTTCGATGACCTGCGCCAGCACGGCGTCCAGACTATCAGGCCCCGATTGCCCCCCAAGTTCCAGCCAGCGTCGCTTTGCCCGGACCTCGGGGGTTGCCGTGACATAGAGTTTAACTTCGGCCTGCGGGCAAATCACGGTGCCGATGTCCCGCCCATCCAGAACCGCACCCCCCGGGCTCCGGGCAAAACGGCGCTGAAACTCGGTCAAGGCGGCGCGAACGGCGGGAAGGGTGGCGACACGGCTGGCGGCCTGTCCCGCGCCCAGACTGCGCAGATCGTCACGGGTCAGGTCGTGCGGCGTCAGGTTCCGGGCTGCGGCAACCGGATCGCCGCCCATGACGCCGACCGCACGATACAAAAGCCCGGTGTCCAGATGCGCAAAACCGAAACGTTCGGCAATTGCACGGCTGATCGTGCCCTTTCCCGCAGCAGCGGGCCCATCAATGGCGACGGTAAAGATCATGGCGGGCCTCTTTCCGGGCATGCCCATCGGGCACACCCTCGCTTGGATCAGCGGTTCGTGCGCGAAATTGACGCGCCAAGTCCGGCCATCAACGTTTCGAACACCGGAAAGGATGTGGCGATCGGTGATCCGTCGTCCACGCTGACCGGCTTTTTCGACGCAAGGCCCAGCACAAGAAAGGACATCGCAATGCGGTGGTCGATATGCGTGGCGCAGGTCGCGCCACCGGGTACGCCGCCGGCCCCCATGCCGTGGACGATCAAGGTGTCCTCGTCTTCCTCGATCCGGACGCCGCAAGCCTCCAGGCCGCGTGCCATTGCGTCGATGCGGTCGGATTCCTTGACGCGCAATTCCTTGACTCCGCGCATCACGGTTATGCCGTCTGCGCAGGCGGCGACCACGGAAAGGATCGGGAACTCGTCGATCATGCTGGCAGCACGGTCGGGCGACGTCTCGATCCCTTTCAGGGCGGAGAACCGGACGCGCAGATCGGCGACGGGTTCACCACCTTCCAGTCTGGGGTTTTCAAAGGTGATGTCGGCGCCCATGTCGACCAGGGTGGTGAACAATCCGTTGCGGGTGGTGTTCTGGCTGACGCCTGGCACCAGGATATCCGATCCCGGCACGATCAGGGCGGCACAGACCGGAAAAGCGGCGGAACTGGGATCACGCGGGACCGCCACGGTTTGCGCGCGCAATTCCGGCTGGCCGGTCAGGGTAATGACGCGGCCTTCTGGCGTGTGCTCGGTGCTGATCTCGGCCCCAAAGCCTGCCAGCATCCGCTCTGAATGGTCGCGGGTCGGTTCGCGTTCTATCACCACGGTTTGCCCCGGTGCATTCAGGCCTGCCAGCAGAACAGCCGATTTGACCTGTGCCGACGGCATCGGCACCGCATAGCGGACCGGCATTGGCTCGGCCGCGCCGACGATGGTCATGGGCAACCGGCCACCCTGCCGCCCATAGGCGCGCGCGCCAAACAGCGCCAACGGGTCAGTGACGCGGCCCATCGGGCGCTTGCGCAAGGATGCGTCGCCGGTAAAGGTGGCCGTGATCGGGGTCGTCGCCATCGCGCCCATGATCAGTCGCACCCCGGTGCCCGAATTGCCGCAGTCGATCACCTGCGCGGGTTCGGCAAAGCCGCCCACGCCCACCCCCAGCACCGACCAGTCCCCAAGGCCATGCCGGGTCACTGTCGCCCCAAATGCCTGCATCGCGGTTGCGGTATCCAGCACGTCCTGGCCCTCCAGCAACCCGGTGACCCGGGTTTCGCCGACCGCAAGCGCGCCAAAGATCAGGGCACGGTGACTGATCGACTTGTCGCCCGGCACCTCGGCTACGCCGGTCAGCGGGCCACTGGGGCGGGCGGTCATCGGGGTCGGGGTGGCGTGGGCAGACATCGGCGGTTCCTTATTCAAAGCAGACGGCGGCAGGGCAGAGGTCGCGTCGGGGGCGGCGAGGCGCCAAGGTCTAAATGGGGAAAAGGACAGCCTGACGGACGCAGGCAGGCTTAGCGAATGGGGCGGCAATGGTCTACCGGGAATTGGGCGGTTCCTGCGGGTTTTGGCCATACGGCTGGCCACCGCAGATGTCGGGTCGGGGTCAATCAGGGCCGCGTATTCCTATGCCATGCTGCGATCCCTGTGCGCATTTGCACATAATCAGCGCGATATTGGGGGATGGCGTGCAGATGCGCACATCATTAGGTATCTCTCAACCCAATCGCATGAGGATCAAGATGTCAGTCAAAATCGCAATTCTGTTCTATTCCACCTATGGTACAAACCACCGCATGGCGGAAATCGCCGCCGATGCGGCCCGCGCCGCCGGTGCCGAGGTTCGCCTTTTGCGCATCGCTGAAACCGCCCCAGAGGCTGTCGTGAACAGCCAGGACGCCTGGAAGGCACAGGCAGATCGCGCGTCGGCGATCCCTGTTGCGACGCCTGCGGACATGGAGTGGGCCAACGCATATCTGTTCTCGACCCCGACGCGCTTTGGCGGCGCGGCATCCCAGGTGCGCTCCTTCATCGACACGCTTGGCGGTCAGTGGTTCGCGGGTGCCCTCGCCAACAAGGCCGTCAGTGCCATGACCTCGGCGCAAAACCCCCACGGCGGGCAAGAGGCGACCATTTTGGGGCTGTACACCACCTTCATGCATTGGGGGTCGGTCATCGTCGCCCCTGGCTTTACCGATCCGGTGCTCTTCAAGGTTGGCGGCAACCCATACGGCTACAGCCACACCCAAGGCGCCGAGTTCAGCGCAGATGTCATTGCGGCCATCGGTCATCAGGCCAAGCGTCTGGTGGACATGGCTGCCAAGATCTCCGCCTGATCGAACCGGCACTGTATATCACCGCGTAGCAAGGCCCCGCCGGAAGGTGGGGCCTTTTGCCATCCAAGATCATGTTTCGTTTCCGCCTGGGATCTTTTGGCCAGGACGATCGTTTGATCGCGACATGCGTGCGTTGACCCTTGTCAGCGCAAAAGCGATGCGGAACGCGGGCCTCCTTGACGTTCACGCTGTCAAGCCTGTCGGGCGCATATGTGTGCGCAGTCCAATGTGAGGGGGGCTTGGGCAAGCGGCCCCGTGCCGTCGGGGGCGGATGCGCCTGACAGGTGGGGTGTGAAGGCGGTGCCCGGGCCTATTGTGTGGGTGCGCCGCCCCCAAACCGATTGCCGTGGCGATGGTCACAGGGGTCCTCTTGCATTTCCAGATGCAGGCGGTTGCCAGTGTAGGGATGCGCGCGGCACAAGGCCTCGTCCACCTCGATGCCAAGGCCCGGGGCTTGCGGAGCGATGATATAGCCATCTTCCCAAGTGATCGAATTCCTGATGATCGCAAGGTGAAATGCGCCGCCGGTCTGAATGGTTTCGGCCATCAGAATATTGGGGATCGAAGCGGCAAAGTGGATGTTCGCCGCCCATTCGATCGGACCGGCATAAAGGTGAGGTGCCATTTCGGCATTGTAGATCTCGGCAATGGCGGCGATCTTTTTGGCCTCCCATATGCCGCCTACGCGACCCAGGGCCGGTTGCAGGATCTTGACGCCGCCCAGGCGCAACAGCGCCCCGAATTCGGCCTTGGTGGTCAGCCGCTCGCCCGTTGACAACGGGATGCGCACATGGCGGGCCACTTCGGCGAACTCGGCCAGATTGTCCGGCGGGATCGGTTCTTCGTACCACAGTGGCGAATAGGGCTCCAACGCCTGACCAAGGCGGATCGCGCCCGGGGTGTTGAACTGGCCGTGTGTGCCAAACAACAGGTCCGCCCGGTCGCCGACCGCAGCGCGGATCTTTGCGCAGAATTCAACCGACCGGGAAATATCGCTCATGGCGGGATGATGACCACCGCGGATCGTATAGGGGCCAGCCGGGTCGAACTTGACGGCGGTGAACCCCTGCGCGACGGCACGCGCGGCAGCTTGGGCTGTCATGTCGGCGTTGACCCAGAACTCGGCCGCGTCTTCATCCGGTTCAGGATACAGATAGGTGTAGCTGCGGATCCGTGCGTTCATCAACCCGCCCAGCAACGCCCAGACGGGGCGGTTGCGGGCCTTGCCAAGGATGTCCCAGCACGCAATTTCCAGCCCCGAGAACGCTCCGATGACCGTGGGGTCGGGGCGTTGACTGAAGCCCGCCGAATAGGCACGGCGAAACATAAGCTCGATGTTTTCGGGCGACTCGCCCTCCATGTGGCGCGCAAATACGTCCTCGATCACGGCAGTCATCGCCTTCGGGCCGACCGTCGAGGCATAGCATTCCCCCCAGCCTACAATGCCGTCGTCGGTGGTCACCTTGACGAATGTCCAGTAGCGCCCCCCCCAACCCGGTGGCGGTGGGGCAACGTGCAGAACGTCCAGATCGCGCAGTTTCATCAAAGCCTACCCTTGTTTCGGCGCGGGTCAGGGCCAAGGCGGGGCCATCTGGTCAAACCTGCCGCGCGCCCCGTGCCGCATCCACACTTCCCGGAGAAGCCTAGGCCGCAGGGCGCGCCCGGGCTTGCGAAGACGCGACCAGGATCAGCCCGCAAACGACCATCAGCCCGGCTGACAGCAAAAAGACGGCTCCGGGCATGTAGATGCCTGATCCAGGGGCCGTGGCTGCAAAAAAGATCGTGGTAAAGGCAAGTGGCCCTGCGATCATCGCAAGCGAGCGCAGGGATTGCAAAAGCCCCTGCAACTCGCCTTGCTGGTTGTCGGGGGTGGCGCGCGACATGATCCCTTGCAGGGGCGGTTGAACACAGGCACCCAGTGCGGTCAAAGGCGTCAGGATCAGCGCCCATGTGCCATTTTCAATAAACGCCAGCATCAGGAAGATCAGGATATTGGCGGTCAGCCCAAAGGCGATCGTGCGCCATTCACCAAGCCACGGCAAGATCACCCGGATCAGGCCGCCCTGCATGATGGCAAACGAGATCCCGAAAATCGCAAGGTTCAGCCCGATCATGCCGGGTGACCAGCCAAATCGTGCAGTGCCAAAATAGGCCCAGGTCGCGGGATAAACCACCTGCGCAAACTCATAGAGCGCGAACACGGCCATGGGTGCGTGGAGCGCAGGCAAGTGGCCAATGGCGCGCAAGGCCCCGAACGGGTTGGCGCGCGACAGGCGGAACGGGCGGCGGATGCGGTCGGTCACTGTTTCGGGCAAGACCAGCCAACCCAGCGTCAGGTTCGCGCAGGCAAGGGCTGCGGCGGCATAGAACGGCGCGCGGGTGCCAAATTCAGCCAGCAAGCCTCCCATGACCGGACCAAGGATGAACCCGACGCCAAAAGCTGCGCCGATCAGGCCAAAGTTGGCGGATTTCTTTTCGGGGGCTGAAATGTCTGCGATATACGCCGCCGCAGTGGAATGGGTCGCCGCAGTGATCCCGCCGACAATGCGGCCCGCCAGAAGCAGCCAGATTGACCCGGCCAACGCCATGACCAAATAGTCCAGGGCCATCACACCCATCGAAATCAACAAGACCGGACGGCGGCCAAAGCGGTCCGACAGCCCCCCGATCGTTGGTCCGCACACGAACTGCATCACCGCAAAGGATGTCGTCAGCACGCCGCCCCAAAGGGCTGCATCCGCCAGATTGCCGCCGCTGACCTCGCCGATCAAAGACGGCATGACCGGCAAGATCAGCCCGATGCCCATGGCGTCAATCAACAAGGTCATCAGGATGAAGACAAACGGCAGGCGGGATTTCATGGTGCACCAACATTGGCAAAGGCGGGAACCGCCCAAAGTGCGCTGATATCGCGACGGGGTTTCAACCGGAAGGGGGGACACGCTGGGGAACCGGGCGAAAGCAGTAGTAAGGTCCCGCGTGGGTCTATCCACCCCGCGTGCCCCGTTGGCGACAGGTGGCTCAGACGTCGGCAACACCGGCTTCGGCAAAGGTCGCCATGTCGGAGTGGCAGGCAGTCGCTGCCTTGACGATGCTGATCGCCAGCGCACCACCAGAGCCTTCGCCAAGGCGCAGGTCCAGCGCAAGCAACGGGGCCTTTCCCAGTTTTTCCAGCAGCCGGGCATGGCCGGGCTCTTGCGACACATGCCCCGCAAGACAGTGATCCAATGCGCCGGGGGTCATGGCGTCCAGCACGGCGGCGGCGGCGGTACAGATGAACCCATCCAGGATCACCGGGACCGACAGGTGTCTGGCGCGGGCAATTGCGCCTGCCATGGCCGCAAGTTCCCGGCCACCAAGGCAGCGAAGGGCCTCCAGCGGAGTGGCACACTGATGGCGCGCCAGGCCCAGCCTGACGGTTTCGGCCTTGCGCTGCAGGCCATGATCATCGACGCCCGTGCCGCGCCCGATCCAGTCTTCTGGCGTGCCACCATACAGCGCGCAGGCCAGCGCGGCCGCCGAGGTGCTGTTGGCAATTCCCATCTCACCCACCACCAACAGGTCTGCGGCCGGATCAACGGCTTGCCAACCTGCCGCCAAGGCCCGGGTCAGATCATGGTCGGTCATGGCCGGGCCCGTGGTGAAATCGGTGGTGGGGCGGTCAAGGTCCAGCGCCACAATGTCCAGTTTTGCCCCCGTGCTTGCGGCAAGCTGGTTGATCGCCGCGCCGCCTGCCATGAACTTCGCGACCATCTGGGCGGTGACCGCCGCCGGAAATGCCGATACCCCGCGCGCAGCTATGCCATGGTTTCCGGCAAAAACGATGATCTGGGGTGCGGTGATCCTGGGGCGGGCCGTGCCTTGCCAACCCGCGACCCAGATCGCCAGTGTTTCAAGTCGCCCCAGTGCGCCCCGTGGCTTGGTCAGCACCGAATCGCGGGCCTGCGCGGCCGCGCGGCCGGCCAGGTCCGGGCCCGGCAGGGCTGCCATCAAGGTGGCAAAGCCGTCTGGCGTTGAAAAGGGTGCGCCACTGGGGGGGTTGGTCACGGGATGCCTCGTTGATCTGTCTGCGTGCTTTGGGTATCGGCTGTCAGGGCCAAGTGCCAGCCCGGAAAGGATCCGGCAATGACGAGAACCGACCCAGTGGCCTTGGCTGATCTGCGGGGGGCTTTTGGCCTGTTGACCCGGTTGCCATTTGGCGGGCCGGGCCGGGGGGCGCGGTCGGCCTGGGCCTGGCCGTTCGCGGGTGCCGTCGTCGGTGCGCTTGCCGGGGCGGTCGGGATCGCGGTTCTGGCGCTGGGGGTGCCGGTCGGCATGGCCGCAGCCTTGGTGCTTGCGGTGCAGGCGGTGCTGACCGGGGCGCTGCACGAGGACGGGTTGGCCGATACGTTCGACGGGTTGTGGGGTGGCCGAGATCCCGCGCAGCGGCTGGAGATCATGAAAGATAGCCGGGTTGGCAGCTATGGCGTGCTTGCGCTGGGGCTGGTCGGGCTGGCGCGCTGGTCGGCGCTGACTGAAATCCTGGCCGAGCCCGGGGCATTCGGTGCCTTGGTGGCCGTGGGCGCATTGTCCCGGGTGCCGATGGCGTCCGTGATGGCGGCGTTGCCAAGTGCGCGCGCGGGCGGGTTGTCGCGCCTGGTTGGCCGGCCGGGTTGGACGACCGTCTGGTTGGGGATGCTGGTTGGCGTCGCGTTGGCGATGCCGGGGGCGGGCTGGGGCGTGGTACCCGCCGCTGTCGCGATCGCCGGTGTCACGGTGGGCCTGGCTATGGTGGCGAAGGCGCGGATCGGTGGGCAGACCGGCGATATTCTGGGGGCCGCGCAACAACTGGCCGAAGTGGTGGTGCTTGCGGTTCTGGCAGCCCGATTGGGGTGATGCGATTCAGAACGTCACCCAACTGCCCAACTTTACCTGCCGGCTGCGTGTTCCGACGATGCCCTGCCGAAGGCCAAGTTCAAGGCTAAGACCCTTGCGGACGTCCCAAACAACCGAGGTGGCGCCATGAATGCGCAGCGCGCCTGCCTCTGTTTCGGTCTGGACCTGAAGGATCGTCATCCAGCCGGGCCGGGGTTTAAGGCCAAGTGTCGTTGTGGATTTGGTGGTGACTGCGGTGCGCCCCAGATCGGCTGTTGCATCAAGCGCCATCCAGCCCGGCAATCGACCCGAAAACCCCTTGCCCCACGACAACCCGACCCGCAACCTGGCATCGCGTTTCGCCAAAGCTGTGCTGGTGATGACCACGCCCAGGGCAAGCGCGGCTTGCGCGCCGCGTTTGCCCGGCGCAAGCGCGTATTGCACAGAGGCAAGGGTCCGCATGCCGGCCTTGCCATGGGCCAATTCCCCGATCATGGTCAGCCGTTTTGCCGCACCGTATTCGACGTAGGCTTGTGTTTCCCCCCATTGCCCGGTGGATTGGCCAATCGAGACAAAGACGGACCCCGCGTCGCGTGGCCATGGACCGGCTTTTGCCGGGACACCCGCCAGAATGCAGGCCAGAGCCATGGGCCACAGGACCAGAATGCGTGTCATAGCCCTTTGCATGCCCACCCCGATCGCAAGACTCCACTTTGGCCACCAGATGGTTAACGCAAAGTTAATCTTGGCTGCGCAGCGACGCTCGCGTTCCGGAAGGACAAGCCCGGAGCGCCGTTGACCGGAAACCCGGTGGCGCATCCATGCCCGGACACACGGCGGGGTGCGACGCGCGTGTGGGCTTTTTTGCGGTGCGGCGCTGGTGCTGTGGGGGCCACTGCAACAGCGGGTTTTCTTTCTGGTCTTGCCCCGTTAGCGTGCGGGCAATTCCATTCCTGCCGAGGGTCCGCCATGACAGATATCACCATGATCGACGCCGCTGCCGCCCGTCTTGCGGGTCATGCGCGCTATACGCCGCTATTGTCTTCACCGTTTCTGGACCAGATTGCCGGTCGCCGTGTTCTGGTAAAGGCGGAATGTCTGCAACACACCGGATCGTTCAAGTTTCGGGGGGCGTGGTCGGCGGTGTCGATTCTGGATCCAGAAGTGCGCGCGCGCGGCGTCATCGCGTTTTCCAGCGGCAATCATGCGCAAGGGGTGGCCTATGCAGCCCAACTGCATGGTGTGTCATCGGTCATCATCATGCCCATCGACGCGCCAAAGCTGAAAATCGACAACACCCGTGCGCTGGGGGCGGAAGTCGTTCTTTATGATCGCGCGACCGAAGACCGCGACGCCATCGGGGCGCGGTTGTCGGCCGAACGCGGGCTGACGCTGATCAAGCCATTTGACGACGTGCATGTGATCGCGGGCCAAGGCACAACGGGTCTGGAAATCGCCCGGCAAGCGGCCGAGGCGGGTGTGACACAGGCTGACGTGCTGGTCTGCTGTGGGGGCGGGGGCCTGACATCCGGGATCGCGCTGGCGCTTGAGGCGCGGGCACCCGGTTTGCGCGCGCGCACGGCGGAACCGGCCGGATTTGAT
>JAUSPL010000211.1 GCA_030656535.1 Gemmobacter sp. | reverse complement strand
CGAGATCGCTGACACCACCGTCGGCTACGGCAACTGATCCCAGCGATCGTTTCTGAGCCCTGAAGGCCGCGCCTAACCCGGGCGCGGCCTTCATGATGACGGCCATGTCCAGTTCGGACAGTTCCTGGCCAGCGGCGCGCCCCAGGGGCTTTGCGCCGGTAACAATTTGAAGTCATTCATTAAAGTACCGATCACCCGCCATGTGGCCGCCGAATAGGAAACTTAGTTTGGCCGCAATTGGCGCACAGGTTGAAATACAAATGTTGTTGTACCCGCCCCCTAGGTTCGGGTCGTCTGCAAAAAAGGGTCTCTCGTGATGGACAGGTTTCGGATTTTTCTGACGTCTGACGATGATGGTGCGGTCACGGTCGACTTTGTCGTGCTGACCGCGGGC
The DNA here is from genome assembly GCA_030656535.1 of Gemmobacter sp. Classification (GTDB taxonomy): domain Bacteria; phylum Pseudomonadota; class Alphaproteobacteria; order Rhodobacterales; family Rhodobacteraceae; genus JAUSPL01. The sequence continues at coordinate 4,512 of JAUSPL010000211.1, read as the reverse complement.
GTTATCGGCCTTTGCATGTTGTTCATTCTGCCGGTGTTGTCCGAGTCGGTGAACTGGGGCGAAGCAATTGCGACGCTGATATCGGAATCACGACAGGAATGATGCCCGCTGATGGCCGCAATATGGCCATCGTTCCGGCGCATCCGTCGTTCAGATTAACGACAGGATTACGAGGTATCTGGTAGGCTGGATGTCGCTGCAGTCAGGTCAAAAAAAGTGGAAGGGTCGTCCATGCGAATGGTTTTCGGATTGGTTCTGGTGGTAGGCTTGGCGCTTGCAGGGTTTGCGGTCTTCATGGCGCAATCCTACATCGGCACAACGCAGGCCGCGCTGGAGCGGGAACGTGCGGCGCGGGTCAAGATGGGCCCGACGGTCGAGGTGTTTGTCGTGAACAAACCCGTTGAGTTCGGCCATGTTCTGACGCCAGAGGATGTCCAGAAAATCTACTGGCCCAAAAGCGCCCTTCCCGAGACTGCCTTTACCGATCAGGCGTTGCTGTTTCCAGGCGACGGGTCCAAGCAGCGCACGATCGTCCGCTCGATGGAAAAGTTCGAGCCGCTGCTGGCAACCAAAGTCACCGAACCCGGCGAGGATGCAGGGCTGACGACGCGCCTTGCTCGTGGCATGCGTGCGTTTGCGATAAAGGTTGACGTGTCGTCGGGCGTGTCGGGCTTCGTGCGTCCAGGTGACAGGATCGACGTCTACTGGACCGGGTCGACCCAGGGTCTTTCGATCGATGGCATGGCAACAGGCGAAATGACCAAGCTGATCGAATCAGGTGTAACGGTCGCCGCTGTTGATCAGACCTCCAACGCGGACCGCGCTGCGTCAAACACCATTGCCCGCACCGTGACGGTCGAAGCGACCCCACAGCAGGTGGCCCGTCTGGCACAGGCGCAGGCAACAGGACGGCTGGCCCTGTCGCTGGTCGGCACCGGGGACGAAACCGAAGCTGCAGCCACAGACGTCGACAAGCGCGGTTTGCTGGGCATCGCCGAGGCGACCCCCGAGGTGATCGTTGAAAAGAAGGTCTGCTCGATCAAGAAACGCAGCGGCGTCGAGGTCGTGGAAATCCCGATCCCGTGCACCAACTAGGCGCGGGCTGACAGGACCAAGAGGGCGGCCAATGGCCGCCCTTTGTGCATTTCAATGCTTGGGCGGAACGCCGATCAGGGCGCAGATCCGGTCGACCATCGCCGCAACCAGCGCCGCATCCCCGCGCGATTCAACATTCAATCGCACAAGCGGCTCCGTGTTCGATGACCGTAGATTGAACCGCCAGTCCGCATAGCTCAGGCTGACCCCGTCGGTATCGTCGCGCGCCAGCGCCAAGGGCTCCATCGCCGCCAGAACCCGCTTTACCGCGGCCTTGGGATCAGCAAGCTGAAAGTTGATCTCGCCCGAGGACGGAAACGCCGCCCGCCGCGAGTCGATCAGATCGGCAAGTGTACCGCCCCGCCGTCCGAGCAGCTCGGCCACCAGCAACCAGGGGATCATCCCCGAATCGCATGCCATGAAGTCGCGAAAATAGTGATGCGCCGACATTTCGCCGCCATATACCGCACCCGTGTCACGCATGGCCTGCTTCAGGAACACATGCCCCGTCCGCGTCTGCACCGCCTTGCCGCCGGCGCGCGCGACAACATCTTGCGTGTTCCACACAACGCGCGGGTCATGAACGATGGACGCGCCGGGTTCTTTGGCCAGATAGGCATCGGCCAAAAGCCCCACGATGTATTCCCCGGCGATAAACCGACCATGGTGATCGAACAAGAAGCACCTATCAAAATCACCATCCCAGGCCACCCCGAAATCGGCACCTGCCGCCAGCACCGCCGCCGAAGTCACCGGCTGGTTTTCCGGCAAAAGCGGGTTCGGGATGCCGTTGGGAAAGGTCGCATCGGGATCATGGTGCATCCGCACAAATCGCAAGGGTGCCCCGGCTTGCGTCAAAGCTGCGGCAATCGCATCAAAGGTTGGACCAGCCGCCCCATTGCCGGCGTTGACCAGCACCGTCAAAGGACGCAATGCCGCGATATCGACAAACGACAGGACCCGCGCGACATAGGCGTCTCTTGCACCCTCCGCAGGTCGCACAACGCCGCCCGGCACCTCGGGACCAAACACCCCCGCTTCGGCCAGCGCACGCACCTGCGCCATCCCGGTTGCTTCGCCCAAAGGCGCGGACCCTGCGCGGACCATTTTCATCCCGTTGTAATCCATCGGGTTGTGCGATGCGGTCACCTCGATCCCGCCATCCGCACCGAAATGCGTGGTCGCGAAATACATCTCTTCGGTGCCGCACAGCCCAAGGTCCAGCACATCGCAGCCTGCCGCCAGCAGACCGTCCACCGCCGCCGCCATCAACGCAACCGACGAGGCCCGGCAGTCGCGCCCGACCACCACCCGTTTCGCACCAAGACCCTGCGCAAAGGCCCGTCCGATCCGGTGGGCAATCTCCTCGTTCAGTTCGGCGCCAAGGCGGCCCCGGATGTCATAGGCCTTGAAACAGGTCAGGCGGGTCATGCGGATCTCCTTTTGCGCAGGGCAACCACGGATCGCCCCACCCGGTCAAGACCGTAGCAAGGCCCGAAACCGCTTGAACCTTGTGGCAGCCCCGGTATCGTCGCCCGGCGTGCGCCGCATCGATGCCATATCGTTGCCACCAGCGAGCGCCAAGTTTACAGACCTCACCGCGACGCGCCAAAGAGAGGCCCCGAATTGACCCAGATTACCCCAATTTTGCTCTGTGGCGGCTCGGGTACGCGTTTGTGGCCACTGTCACGCAAAAGCTATCCCAAGCAGTTCGCGGCGCTGACCGGAAGCAACAGCCTGTTTCAACAGGCCGCCTTGCGACTGTCGGGTGCCGGGTTTGACGCGCCGGTCGTCATCACAAATTCAGACTTCCGCTTTATCGTGACCGAACAACTGCAAGACGCGCATATCACCCCCGGTACCATCTTGATCGAACCCGAGGGGCGCAACACCGCGCCTGCGATCCTTGCCGCCGCCCTGCATCTGGCAGCTGATCCTTCGGCCCTGATGTTGGTCGCACCTTCCGATCATGTCGTGCCCGATGCTGCCGCATTTCGCGCAGCGCTGGCAGCCGCTGTGCCCGCAGCACAGTCCGGGCAGATTGTCACATTCGGAATCAGGCCGACCCGACCCGAAACAGGGTACGGTTGGCTGGAACTGGGCGCGGACCCCAAGGGGAACTATGACCCCCGCCCCCTGCCCCTCGCGCGATTTGTCGAAAAGCCCGATGCGGCACGGGCAGCCTCCATGTTGGCGCAAGGCAATTACCTGTGGAACGCCGGGATCTTTCTGTTTTCTGTCGCGACGATTCTGGACGCCTTTGCCCGCTACGCGCCTGCACTGCTGTCCCCGGTTCGCAGCGCCGTGGACGCGGCACAAACCGACCTGCACTTCTTGCGCCTTGCTCCGGCACCTTGGGTTAAGGCCGAGGCAATTTCGATCGACTATGCGATCATGGAACATGCCCAAAACCTGACTGTGGTTCCCTATGCCTCTGGCTGGTCCGACCTTGGTGATTGGGATGCGGTTTGGCGCGAGGCCGGGCCGGATGCGTCGGGAAATGCGACAAACGGTCCCGTCATCGGCATCGACTGCGAAGGGACCCTGCTACGCTCCGAGGCCGATGGGCTGCAACTGGTCGGAATAGGTCTGACCGATATCATTGCGGTTGCGATGCCGGATGCCGTGCTGGTCGCGCACAAATCCCGGGCCCAGGACGTGAAACAGGCGGTCGCAGCGCTGAAATCCAAAGGCGCACACCAGGCTGAGACCTTTCCCCGCGACCACCGCCCGTGGGGCTGGTTCGAAACGCTTGCATTCGGCGATCGGTTTCAGGTCAAGCGGATCGTGGTGCATCCGGGGGCTGCGCTCAGCCTGCAGAGCCATGTGCATCGGTCCGAGCACTGGATCGTTGTCTCTGGCACTGCAAAGGTGACGGTGGACGACGAGGTAAGGCTGCTGACAGAAAACCAGTCGGTCTATGTGCCGCTGGGATCGGTTCACCGGATGGAAAACCCCGGCAAAGTGCCGATGGTCCTGATCGAAGTGCAGACCGGCCCCTATCTGGGCGAAGACGATATCATCCGCTACGAAGATATTTACGCCCGGGGTCAGGGCTCCAAGGGCTGACCGGGGCCGGGTCCGAGGTGCCCCGGATCAGCAGACAAGACTGGCCTCGCCCAGATTGCCGCACGAAACGACGCTCGGAACTTTTCCACGGCAGTGCCGCCAGAGGGGGCTCGATGCCCCCGAGGGCGGCCTCCCCGGTCAGGCGAGACCCCTCAAGGTCTGCATCAACGCATCACCAGCCCACACCACGGGGCCTGTACCGAACCATTTGCCCGGCGCTTAGCCTGCCCGAAAATGCTTGGACAGCTTCAGGCCTTGCCCCTGATAGTTGGATGCGATGCCAGAGCCGTACAGAGTTTCGGGTACTTCGGACATCTGCTCATAAACAAGGCGACCGACCACCTGACC
>JAUSPL010000207.1 GCA_030656535.1 Gemmobacter sp. | reverse complement strand
GTCGTGATTGGCATCTTTCTGCGCCGCACCCGTCCTGGCATGTTCATCTATGCCTCGGGTGACAACCCCGGCGCGACGCGGCTGACGGGCATTCCCCTGCGTCCGGTGCTGGTGATGCAATATGTGATCTCGGCCTGTGTCGCGTTTTTCGCGGGCATGGTCCTGGCCGCATCATCTGCCAGCATGGACACGCGGATTTTCAACCTGACATGGATTTACGACGTCATCCTGGTGGTCGTGCTGGGTGGTATCGGCCTGTCGGGGGGGCGTGGAGGCGTCACGAATGTGGTGGTCGGAACGTTGTTGATCGGGACGATCATGAACGGGCTGACCATCATGAACGTGTCTTTCGAAATGCAGAACCTGGTTCGCGGTCTGGTGCTGTTGGTGGCGGTTCTGGCCGACAGCATCGTTAACCCCCGCAACGAGGAGACGGCACAACAAGGCGACATCTGAAATCGTCCCGTCACAGATCCGTCGGTTGAGGCCGACAGTGGCGGGATCAATAATAGGGAGGACGATATGAAGAAACTGTTCAAACTTGGATGTGGAGCGGCGTTTTTGGCGCTGATGGCGGGCGCGCAGACGGCCCAGGCGCAAAGCAGCATGGATGACCCGCTGCGCGACGGCTATTACGAAACCCTAAAGGGCAAGAAAGTGGTCTTTGTGCCGGTGTTCATGGGGTTGGACCTGACCGAGGGCTGGTCCAAGATCATGGCCCGTCAGGCCGAAGAACTGGGCTATTCCTATGAGGTTCGCAATTCGAACTTCAACACGGCAGCCGGGGCCCAGACCATCACATCGCTTGTCAGCGAAAAACCCGATGTCATCGTCGTGCAGAACCCGGATGTGCAGTCTTATGCCAAGCTGCTGCAACAAGCTGAAAAGGCTGGTATCCGTGTGATCCAGCTGAACATGAAAACCAATTTCCAGACCACCGGCTTCGTTGGCGCCGATGTGGAGCTGATCGGTGAGAAGCAGGCAAATGCAGCTGTTGCCAAGTGCAGTGGTGGCGACAAGCCCGGCAAGGTTCTGGTGCTGGCCGGTCCGCCTTCCAGCCCGTTTTCGGCGTATATGCTCAAAGGCTATGAGAATATTCTGAACAACAACCCGAAGGTTGAGATCGTGTCGGTTCAATCGACAGGAGACTATGAATCGGCCAAGGCAAAGTCGATTACACAGGTCGTTGTTCAACAGCACCCTGACCTCTGCGCGATTCTGGGCGTTTGGGACAACACCGATGTCGGCACCGCAGCCGCGCTGCAAGAGGCGGGCATGTCTGACAAGGTGTTCGTGACCACCTCTGGCGGTGGCGGCGAACTGGCCTGCAAAGGTCTGCGCGACGGCCTGTGGCAGTACTATGTCAGCTATGACGTCCCCGGTCAGGGCCGTGACCTGAACGCTTTGATCATGTCGGCACTGCAAGACACCAACACGGTCGGCAGCATCAAGACCGTGCTTTACACGCCGCTGGTCGAATACCGCCCTGAAACCCTGGGCGATACAAAGTGCTGGTCGCTGGACACCCTGCGCTGAACCGGGCGGGGTGACGCCGGCCAGCTGAGTGAAGGTCGCGGTGGCACATCTTGTCGCCCGGTGATCGCAGGCTTCGCGTCCCCTGATCCGTAACATCTGCATGATCCGATCGATTCCCTTCCCCATGACACAGTCGATGGGGAAGGGGCACACGGCAGACCCCATTCGATGGCTGGGCTTGAGGCGTCAACAACATGAATAATCTGGTGAAACTTCGCTACCGCTTTTGGCCTGACAAGATCTTTGGCGAGTTGTTGCAAAAGCCCTGGATGGAAACTGCGGTGCCCTTGTTGGTGCTACTGGGGACAATTGCGTTTTTCAGCAGTCGGATCGACAATTTCATCTCGATGGCGAACCTGTCCGACACATTGCGGCAGGCCTGCGAGCTGGGTTTCGTCGTGCTGGGCATGTCGATCGTGCTGATCGTCGGCGGCATCGACCTGAGCGTGGGCTCAATCTACGCGCTGTGCAACCTGTTGGCGCTGTATTGCGTCAACGTGCTGGGCTTGCCGATGGTGCCAGCGGTGGCATTGACGCTGGTGTGCGGCGGGATGCTGGGGGCGGTGAATGGCCTGCTGATCGGCTATCTCAGGATGCGGGCGTTTCTGACGACGATGGTGACGCTGATCGTCTACAAGGCGGCGCACGACATGCTGAACGCGAAGGTCGGCGTCCAGATTTCATCAAATTTTCCGGATGCGCCTGCGTGGGACTTCCTGGGGATCGGCACCTTTCTGTCGATTCCGGTCATCACCTGGGTTTTCGCCGTGGTGGCGGTGGGAGGGCACATCTTCCTGACCAGGTTGCGTGCGGGCTGGCATGTCATGGCCATCGGCGGCAACCGCCGCTCTGCCTATAACACCGGCCTTCCGGTCAAGCGGGTGGTGGCGCTGTCATATGCCGCTTCGGGCGTCTTTGCGGCGACGGCTGCAATCTTTTACGCCTCGCGATTGGCCTCACCGGGGGCTGACACCGGCAAGGGCATGGAGATTGTCGTGCTGACGGCCGCCATTCTGGGTGGAATCCGGCTGGGTGGCGGCAAGGGTTCGGTGATGAAGGCCATCCTTGGCACGCTTATCATTTTGCTGCTGAGCAATGGGATGTTGCGTATGGCCATGTCGGCGGGGTCGTCGCGCGTGATCCTTGCAACCATTCTGCTGGCGGCGGCGCTGTTGGATATCCGCTGGTTCAAGAACCGCCACAAAGCCGTGCAAGAGCTGTATGTCAGCCCGAACTACATGGAACTGCCGCCGCTGCAATCCACGGATGCGCAGTCAGGATCGCCGTTTGCGCAAAACGACCGTCTGCGCGGCGTCGAAACGATCGGTCTGGGTGAGGTCGAAAGCCCCGAAGACGTTGCCCTGGATGCCGACGACAACCTGTATTGCGGCAACCGCCACGGCGATATCATCCGCTTTTTCGCTCCCGACTATACCCGGCACGAGGTCTATGCCCATATCGGCGGCCAACCGCTGGGCATGGCGATGACCAAATCGGGCGACCTTGTTGTATGTGTGGGCGGCATGGGGCTTTACAGGGTCACCGCTGACCGCAAGGTTGAAAAGATCACCGACGAAACCAACCGCTCGTTGTTGTCGATCATCGATGACAGTCGCCTGCGTCTGGCCGACGATCTGGATATTGCGCCCGATGGCCGGGTGTTCTTTTCCGAAGCGACGGTGCGCTATGAAATGCACGAATGGCCCACCGACAGTCTGGAGGCCCGCGGCAATGGCCGGATCATCTGCTACGATCCGCGCAACGGCAAAACCACGACCTGCTTGCGCAATCTTGTGTTCCCGAATGGCATCGTGATGGCATCGGACGGGCAGTCGATCCTGTTCGCCGAAAGCTGGGCGTGCCGGATCAGCCGCTATTGGTTTGACGGGCCCAAGGCGGGCAAGGTCGAGGTGGTGATAGACAATCTGCCGGGCTATCCCGACAACCTGAACCGCGCCTCGGACGGCACCTATTGGCTGGCGATCATGGGGCTGCGCAACCCGGTCTTTGATCTGGCGATGCGCAAACCGGCCTTCCGCCGCCGGATGTCGAAAAAGCTGCCGGGGGACGAATGGCTGGCCCCCAACATCAACACTGGCTGTATCGCCAAGATCAGCGAAAGTGGCGAGGTACTGGACGTGATGTGGGATCTGGGCGGTGAGAACCATCCCATGATCACCTCGATGCGCGAACATCGCGGCTATCTGTATATCGGGGGCATTTCAAACAACCGCATTGGCCGCTTGAAGCTGGACAATGCTGATCCGAACTTCGTTGACCTGAAGGTGTCCCATGTTTGAAGCAGTCGGGCAGTTCTTTGGCGGGGTTTTCGGGGGACGACGCTCGACCCTTGCCGTGCCGATCCTTGACGGTGTGTTCCGTCCAAACAATCTGCTGGAAGAGGCCAATGTGCTGGCAGAGCAGGCCGGAATGCAGGATATGGCCTTTG
>JAUSPL010000201.1 GCA_030656535.1 Gemmobacter sp. | reverse complement strand
ACCAACACATAGCACCTATGTATGTCAGGGGTAGGGTCAAGTCCACCGCCCCGACTATGATAAGGGAGTCGTGCCGAATGTGGCTTTTTGGTTTGTTTGTTGCGCTGCCGCTGATCGAGATCGCGCTTTTCGTCATCGTTGGCGGTTGGTTGACCTTGTGGCCGACTCTTGCACTGGTGGTTTTGACCACCGTCCTGGGATCATTCGTCGTTCGCCGGCAGGGACGCGCCGCAATGGCAGGGCTGCAAAGGACGATGCAAGAATTACGTCAACCCGCACAGCCACTCGCCGACGGGGCGATGATCCTGTTGGCTGGGGTCTTGCTGATTTTGCCCGGTTTTTTCACCGACAGTCTGGGTTTGCTGCTGCTGATCCCTCCTGTGCGAAGCGTAATCGTGCGCGCGCTTGCAGCGCGGGTCGTGGTTGTTCGGTCCCAAGCTGACTGGAGACGCGGAGGTGTGGGCGACGCCATCGAAACAGAGTATCACGAGGTCAAACCTGATCAGAAACCGCTGCCCGGCCAGTCCGGCTGGACCCAGAAATGAGCGGCGCGTACTGGCATTGAGCGGCGCCGACCTTCCTGCTAAACAGTCGCAAAATTACCTTCAGCAGGAGCACATGATGTCGGACGCCAACGGGGAAGCCCCCCAAATCAAGATGCAAATCCTTTCCCAGTACATTCGCGATCTGTCCTTTGAAAATGCTCTGGCACAAAAGGGATTGCAGGGCGGGGATGTTCAGCCTGACATTCAGGTGCAGGTCAGCCTTGATGCGACCAAGCGGTCCACAGAGCATCAGTACGAAGTGGTACAAAAGTACAAGATAAGCGCCAAGAACCGCGTCAACGGCGAAGCACTGTTCTTGATGGAAATCGACTACGGCGGATTGTTTCACATCGAAGGCGTACCCGAGGAGCAGATGCACCCGTTCCTGTTGATCGAGTGCCCGCGGATGGTGTTTCCTTTTGTGCGCCGGATCGTGTCAGACATGACCCGCGACGGTGGCTTTCCGCCGCTGAACCTGGATGCGGTCGACTTTTTGGCGTTGTATCGTCAAGAATTGGCACGCCGCGCGCAGGTCGGACAAGCCTGAGCACACCCTGAGGGACGCGACAGCCGCACCCCATGAACACCTTTCTGACCTACGCCCCGGACCTTGTTCAGGCGTAGGTTTTCCAGATCGGCGCGTCACCCAAGCCTTCGACAAACCTCGCATGAGCGGCAGATTCCTCTGCCGTCAAACGCGACGGCAGTGGCGAAGGGCGCGCGCCAGGGCGCCACACGCCCGCATCGTTGCCTACGTCTTTCGCCCGCTGCGGCGCGACTGGTGCCAAGACCAGGTCCGGCTGACGGCCGCCAATAAGCTCCAGATAGACCTCGGCCAGAATTTCGCTGTCCAACAGCGCGCCATGCTTTTGGCGGGACGAGTTATCGACCCCGAAACGCCGACACAGCGCATCCAGTGACGCAGGCGATCCAGGAAATTTCTGACGCGCGATCAACAACGTGTCCAAAGCGCGGTTGTTCGGCAGCGTGGGCAGTTTTGCCCAACCAAGTTCTGCGTTCAGGAACTTCATGTCGAACGCCGCGTTGTGGATCACCAACCGGGCATCCCCGATAAAGTCCAGAAAAGCCTGTCCGATCGCCGCAAAGAGCGGTTTGTCACGCAAAAAGTCATCGCCAAGCCCATGTACCGCAAAAGCTTCGATCGGCATGGCGCGCTGGGGGTTGATGTATTGATGATAGGTGCGGCCAGTCGGCATGTGGTTGAACAACTCGACAGCGCCGATTTCGACGATACGATCCCCTTCAGACGGTTCAAACCCCGTGGTTTCGGTATCAAGTACGATTTCACGCATCTTTGGACTCTCGGATATAGGCGATCAAGGCTGCGACACAGGCACGTACCGCATCCAGACTTAGGGTCTCGATCACATGTGTGGCACGGGCCCGTTTTTCAGCATCTGGCATCTGTTTCGCGCGGATGGATTCGAACAGGGCTTCGGTCATCCCAGGGCGGGCCATGACGCGGGCGCGCTGAACGGCGGCGGGGGCGGTAACGGTCAGGGTGGCATCCATCTGCGCCTCGCCCCCGGTTTCAAACAGCAGCGGAATATCCAGCACGATGATATCCGCGTCAGTCTCTGCAATAAATTCTGCGCGATCTGCGGCAACCAGCGGGTGAACGATGGCCTCGATCTGCCCCAGGGCCGTGGGGTCGGTTGCGATCCACGCCTTCAAGGCACCGCGGTCAATCCCGCCGTCGCGCAGGGCGGCTGGATACACCGCAGCCAAAGGGGCCACAGCGGCACCACCGGGCGCGTACATGCGATGAACGGCTGCGTCCGCATCCCAAACGGGGATACCTTCGGCCACGAACATCTTGCCCGTTGTCGATTTTCCCATGCCGATTGATCCGGTCAGACCAAGTCGAAAGGGCGCCGTCATGCGGACAAGACCGCTGCGCGGGTTTCAGCGTCAACCTGGGGTCGCTTCCCGAACCAGCGCTCAAACCCCGGGACGGCCTGATGCAGCAGCATGCCCAACCCATCAACCGTCATGCACCCAGCTTCACGAGCCGCTTTCAGCAACGTTGTCTCCAATGGTGTATAGACGATGTCGGTCACAAGGGCGCGTGGGTTCAGGGCGTCCAGAGGTACGCGGAAATCGGGCTTTCCCGTCATGCCAAGGGCAGTGGTGTTCACAACCGTCAATGCGTCTTCCAGCATGTTGCCAGCCTGCACCCAATCCACGACAACGACCCGGCCTCCAAAGTCATGCCGCAGGCTTTCAGCGCGTGCACGGGTGCGGTTTGAAATCATGACCTCGGGTACGCCCACCTCCAACAACGCGGCGACAACGGCACGGGCTGCGCCGCCCGCCCCAAGGACAGCGGCCGGACCAGCCGAGGGCACCCAATTCGGCGCCTCTTGACGCAGGTTGGCGATGAAGCCCGACCCGTCGGTGTTGTCGGCGTGAATTTTTCCGTCCTTGCGAAAAATCAACGTGTTGGCGGCCCCTATCAGCGCAGCCCGGTCGGTGACAATGTCAGCAAGTCCCAGCACGGTTTCCTTGTGCGGGATGGTAATATTGGCCCCGACAAAGCCCAGACGAGGCAACATGCGCAAAGCCTCTGGCAGGTCCGCCTGGGTGATATCCATGGGGATGTAGTGCCCCTTGATCCCATATCTCTTGAGCCAAA
>JAUSPL010000199.1 GCA_030656535.1 Gemmobacter sp. | reverse complement strand
GCCGCCATGCCGGGGGCAACGCCGGACGTCGGCGGACGCGCCGACAGGCCACGGCTTTTGCTGGTGGCCCCCGATGGCCGCCAGACCTCTGTTGAAGCAGACGAAGCTCGCATTGACCCCGCCGCACAAACCTTGCTTTTGACCGGTGCCGTCAAGATCAGATCGGCAGAAGGCTATCACATCGACAGCGCGCTCGTGGTGGCGACATTGGACCGCACACGCATCGAAAGCCCCGGTCCCGTGACCGCAGACACCCCGCAGGGAAATATCGAGGCAGGCACCATGTTGTTGGAACGCACAGACGCCACGGCCCCCGAGGTTCTGGTTTTCAAGGGTGGTGTGAAGCTGCTATATGACCCGGCAAAGTGACAAGATGACCTACAGCCGCCATCCATTTCCTTGAAAGCCGAGCATAGCATGTCCACAGTTCACGCCCGCCTGTCCTTTGCTCTTGCCATCGCGATGATGATCGCCAACCCTGTTGTCGCCACAGCGCAAGGGGTTTCTGTCGGCTTCAGCGGGTTGCGTCAGGACACGTCGGTCCCGATCGAGGTGACGGCGGACGAACTGACCGTCGATCAGGGCGAGGGCAAGGCGGTGTTCAACGGCAATGTGCTGGTGGTTCAGGGTGATCTGCGGATGACCTCTGGCAAAGTGGAAGTCGAATACGGGGCTGACGGCACCGGTATCAGCCAACTGACGGCGACCGGCGGCGTGACCGTGGTCACCGCGCAAGAGGCGGCCGAATCCGCCGAGGCGGTTTACACCATCGCTTCCGGCGCGCTGGTGATGTCGGGCGCGGTCTTGCTGACCCAAGGGCCATCGACGATCTCTGGCGAACGCTTGGTGGCCGACCTGACCGCCGGGACGGGGCGCATGGAAGGGCGGGTGAAAACCGTGTTCCAACCTGCGGCAAAGAAAGGCAACTGATGCTCCCCCCCGTCCCCGGCAAGCCCGAATTGACTGTGGCACAGGGGGGTGCGGGGCTGCGCGTCATCGGCCTGCGCAAAAGCTACAAGCGCCGCCCCGTGCTGCGCGATGTGAACCTGGATCTGGGCCGGGGCGAAGTCGTTGCCCTGCTGGGACCGAACGGGTCGGGCAAGACCACGTGCTTTTATGCCATTGCCGGGCTGATCAACCCCGAAGGTGGACAGGTGATCCTGGACGGGCGGGATGTAACGTCGCTTCCGATGTACCGCCGCGCCCGCCTTGGCCTTGGATATTTGCCGCAGGAAGTATCAATTTTTCGCGGGTTGTCGGTCGAGGACAACATTCTGGCGGTCCTCGAAATCATCGAATCTGACCGCCACAAGCGGCGCGAGCGGCTGGAAGAGCTGATGTCGGAAATGTCGATCACCCACCTGCGCAGGGCCCCTGCGCTCTCGCTGTCGGGCGGGGAAAGGCGCCGCGTTGAAATCGCCAGATGTCTGGCCGCTGACCCGAAATATCTGCTGTTGGATGAACCCTTTGCCGGGGTTGACCCGATTGCGGTCGGGGAAATCCGGGCATTGGTTCAGGATTTGAAGGTGCGTGGAATCGGGGTTCTGATCACCGACCACAACGTGCGCGAAACCCTGGACATCGTCGACCGCGCCTACATCTTGCACGATGGCAAGGTATTGATGAGCGGGACCGCCGACGAAGTCGTGCGTGACGAAAACGTGAGGCGGGTCTATCTGGGCCAGAGCTTTCGCGTCGGCTAAGGCGGAACACAGCCCAAGGTTGTGACACGCCTGTGACGTAGCAGTTGACAACATGGGGCGACCTGTCGCCAAATGGTCATGATGTGTGCGAAACCCGCCATTTCCACGACCCCTGTTCCGGCCTTCTGGCCCGGTCTGTGGACGGCGTGGATTGCAAACCCAGAACGTTTACCAGCCGGAAACCTGCATTTCGCAGGGCAAGCCGCGCTGGCACGCCAGAAGGAGGCATTATGCGGTATCAGATCAGTGGTAGGCAAATCGACATCGGTGAGGCGCTTCAGACCCATGTGAAGGCTGAACTGGGCGAGACTGTGGAAAAGTACGCCCAACGCCCAACGGATGCCGTGGTGGTATTCACCCGTTCCGGCCACGAAACTGTCTGCGAAGCAACCGTACACCTGTCGACCGGCCTGACCGCGCAAGCCAAGGGCCATTCGCCAGAAATCTATGCGGCGTTCGAAGCTTGCCGCGAAAAAATGGACAAGCAACTGCGCCGTTACAAGCGTCGTCTGCGCGATCACCATGACCGTCGCACACAACCTGTTGAATTCGCCGGCGGGTCCTCGTATATCCTCGCGCGATCCGATGAACCTGAGGAGATAGAGCCCGATACGCTGCAACCGCTGATCATTGCCGAAATGGAAACCAAGGTCCCCGAGGTTTCCGTAGGAGAGGCCGTGATGCAGTTGGAACTTAGCGGGCAAAAACTTCTTGTGTTCCGGAACGAAGGACATGGTGGGGTGAACGTCGTATACCGTCGCGATGACGGGAATATTGGCTGGATCGACCCGCGCAACAGCAAGTAGCGCGCGATACGCGCTCGGGATTACCGAACTCATGGACATTTCCAGCCTATTGCGACCCGAGGCCGTGCGCGTGCTTGGCCAGATGACCAGCAAGAAACGTCTGTTTCAAGAGCTGGGTGATGTGGCGGCGGCGGTCTACGGCATGTCTCAGGCCGTAGCCGTCGACGGGTTGCAAGAACGCGAAAGCCTTGGCCCCACAGGTGTGGGCCATGGCATCGCCCTGCCCCACGCGCGCCTTGAAGGCATCGACAGAATCGTCGGCGTCTTTGTGCGGCTGGAAAAGCCGATGGATTTCGACAGCGTCGACCGGCAGCCGGTCGACCTGATCTTTACCCTGTTCGCGCCCAAGGATTCGGGGGTGGATCATCTTAAGGCGCTGGCCCTGATTTCGCGCACCATGCGCGATTCAGGCGTCTGTGCCAAACTGCGCGCCAACACAAATACAGCGACGCTGCACGCGATCTTGACCGAAGCGCGAGGCACGCAGGCGGCCTGAGCCCGTCGGATAGAAAGGGGGCGGCAGCGGCTCACAGGGATCAAGCGCGCCAGGCGGCAAACCCGAACTGCTGATAGTCGCGGGCATAGGCGTCACGGGCCGCGTCTTCCATGTCGGGCGTCCATATCTGGTCAAGCGTGAACGGATGCGTCGGACGCGCCTCTGGCGGTTGCAGGGCGCTGACACCTACCTCATCGGCAAGAAAGGCAAGGCCTTGGTCAAGCCTGTCTTCGCGCAAGATATGATCCGGCTGCACCATACCTGCAAACCCTTGCAACACAGCCCCCTGTGACGCCCAGGCGGCATCAATCCGCACCGAAGTCTGCCCCGCCAGGTTGCCCTTGAGAAACCGCAGGAATTGCAGGAACGCGGTGCGGTGACCGTCCATATCCTGGCGGTCAAGCCGGTCAGGCGGTGGCATATCGATCTTGTACGCGCGTTTCAACGTGCCCCGCACCTCGCCGCAGGCCCCCGACAGGATTCGGTCGCAAAAGGCAGCATGTGCCCGTGCAAGCGGGTGGCGCAGAACTGTAAAGCTGCGCGCACCGGGGTTTGCGCGTTGCCAGTCGCGCAGCGTTTTCTGGGTGAACGCTTGCAACAGACCGGAGGTGGCCCCAACCGAACTCAGCCATCCTGCGACCTGCTGTTCCGGCCCCCCCCGCAGCGGCAGATACAAAAGCGGAGCCCCCGCCGCCGCTAGGTAGGACGGAACCGAAGCCCCGCGGCGAGGCTCAAAATTCGGGGTGCGCGACAGGTTGAACCGATCAAGCCCGGCCAGCGCAGCCGCCATTTCAGCCGGGTTGGCGACCTTGGTTTCGGTGTCTTCGGGGTTTTGCTTTTTGACGTTGTCGATCGGCGCATCCAGCCGGGCATCAAGCCCAAGAAAGGCTGCCAGCCCGTTCAGAACAGCAAGATCGTTGATGTCGTCGTAGTCGATATAGAACGCCGTCTGCCCGGTCGTTTGCAGCGTGTGCATGATTTCGACCTGAAAACCTTGGAGCGCACGCATGTGGGCTTCGAACTCGGCCGCGTCGAAATGGGCCTGGGCTTCCCGGCGGCGCCGTGCGTCGCCCAGTTTCCATTGGCCCGTCGCCTGCGCGATCTTCAGCGAGATGTAGCTTTCGACCGGGTTGCGGGTCAGCACGATCTTGGCGCAACGGTAATCATGCAGACAGTGGTGCAGGATACGCGGGTCATGGTCATGGAAAAAGCGGAACCCAGCCAACACAGGCGTCGCCGCCTCCATCACCCGCAACAGCGCCAATGGGTCGTGCTCGCGGTCGGCCAGGTTGATGCCAAGATACTCTTCGCGGTCCTTCTTGCCGATGAAATGCGGGTTGAATGCCTCACCGTGGCATATCACGCCGTCGAGTGCATTCAGGTTCGCCTCCAGGAAATTGGACCCGGTGCGCATGTTGGCAAGCAAGATGAAGCGATCAAAACGACGGGACATTCATTTAACCAGATAGGGGCGGCCGCGGCGGCCTTGTGCGGGCTTGGGGTCCTCGCCAAGCGGAATATCGCCGACCAGCGTGGGTTGCATGCCTTGATTGCGCAAGTCCTGCAAGAACCGGCCAAAGCCGGTCAGATCATGCAGTCGCGGCGCTTCGGCAAGTCGACGCATGGCGTTTGGACTGATTTCATCAATGATGATCTGCAATGGTTCCATCGGGTTTTC
>JAUSPL010000195.1 GCA_030656535.1 Gemmobacter sp. | reverse complement strand
TGGCGGGATCGAAGGTCGGCCCGCGAACGTGATCTTTTACGCGACATCGAACCGTCGCCACCTGATGCCACGCGACATGATCGAGAACGAACGGTCCACCGCGATCAGCCCCTCTGAGGCGGTCGAGGAAAAGGTATCGTTGTCAGACAGGTTCGGGCTTTGGCTTGGGTTTCATCCCTGCACGCAGGACGAATATCTGACGATGGTGCGCGGCTATTGTGACGCCTACCGTGTCGAGATCGACGACGCCACGCTGCGGGCCGAGGCGATCGAGTGGCAGGCCACGCGCGGATCGCGGTCCGGCCGGGTGGCGTGGCAGTATTTCACCGATCTGGCAGGACGCCGGGGGATCGCGCTGGATTAGGCCGGGTCAGGGGTCGTTGGCGCGCCCTGACGCGCCGGGCCATTCACCGCCTCAGGATAACCGATGCGCTTGATGCGGTCGCGTATCGGGGCCCCTGCGTCCACGGGATCAATGCGCGCCAAAGCCGTGGGCCACGATGACGTCCCAGACCTCGGGCGTCAAAAGGAAATCCAGAAAGGCCCGGGCCGCCGGATTGTCAGTCCCCGGACGCAGCAAGATCGCTTCGCGGGTCAGATCATTGCTGGCGGCATAGGCAAGCCGGGTTTCCGACAAGCCAAGACCAAGCGCTGCAAGACGGGTCGGCAAGAACGGGTCAGCGGCCAACAACACATCGACAGCCGCCCCCGCACGCAGACGCTGGTCGAGGAACTCGATCCCGCCGACGGACAACCGGACCTCATGCCCGGTTGAGGCGGCGAACAGCGGTGCGATCGCGGCGGCAACCGGGGCAAAGGCTGCATCGACCGCCACCAGCGCGGTGCCCGCATGCAGCGGGGTGGTCAGCGCAAGCAGAGCGCATAGCGCGGCTGTGGTCTGGCGGATCTTTGGCGGCATGTCTGGTCCCCGGGGCATCGGTGGCGGTGTGCCTTCAAGCGCGCCGGGGGTCAAGGGGTCAGCCCTCGATCAGGCAAAAGCGGTCAACATCCACCATGCCGCGGTCGGTGATCTTCAAATGCGGGATCACCGGCAAGGCGAGGAAGGCCAGTTGCAAGAAAGGTTCCTCCAACACAACGCCAAGACTGCGCGCAGCCTCGCGCAGGTCGATCAGCCGGGCATGGACCGCCTCGAACGGATCAAGGCTCATCAGCCCCGCGACCGGCAGCGGCAGTTCGGCCAGCACCTCGCCATCCGCCACCACGACGAACCCGCCCTCGATCTGGCCCAGCCGGTTGGCGGCCAGCGCCATGTCGGCATAGTCAGCCCCGACAACCGCGATGTTGTGGTGATCGTGGCTGACCGTGGACGCAATTGCCCCCCGAGTCATGCCAAACCCGCGCACAAAGCCGTTGGCGATATTGCCGTTGATGCCGTGGCGTTCGATCACCGTGATCCGCATCAGGTCGCGGGTGGCATCGGGGCGTTTGTCGCCATCGGTGTGGGGGATGGTTTCGGTCAGGTGTTCTGTGATGATCTTGCCGGGCAGGATGCCAATCACCGGGGTATCCGTGCGGTTGCCCTTGTAGCGGAAGTCCTGCGCGGTGACGGGTTGCGCCTTGACGGAATTGCGCGCGACCGGCGGGATGGTTTCGCGCGCGGCAAAGGCCGCGTCATCGACCACCACGCCCCCGCACAGCACCAAAGACGCACGACAGCTGTCCAGCGCGTCGATGGCGACGATATCGGCCCGCTTGCCCGGCGCGATCTGGCCGCGATCCTTCAGACCAAAGGCCTCGGCCGCCGAGAGGCTGGCAGCGCGGTAGACCGCGACTGGCGAACACCCGCGCGCGATCAGACTGCGGATCATGTGGTCCAGATGGCCATGGTCGGCGATGTCCAGCGGGTTGCGGTCGTCGGTGCACAGGCACATGTAGGGGCTGGTGATGTCGGTCAACACTTCGGCCAGCGCCAGCATGTCCTTTGACACCGAGCCTTCGCGGATCAACACCCGCAGCCCGCGTTGCAGCTTTTCGCGCGCCTCGTCGGCATGGGTTGCCTCGTGTTCGGTGCGGATGCCTGCCGCCACATAAGCGTTCAGGTCGCGCCCGGACAACAAGGGGGCGTGGCCGTCGATATGCCGCCCCTGAAACGCAGAAAGTTTCGCCATGCAGCCCGGGTCTTCGTAGATCACGCCGGGATAGTTCATGAACTCGGCCAGACCGATCACGCGGGGGTGGTCCATCAGCGGCACCAGATCTTCCGCCTCGATCCGCGCGCCAGCGGTTTCCATCGGGCTGGACGGCACGCAAGACGACAGGTTGACGCGAATATCCATCACCGTGCGGCTGGAGGCGTCCAGAAAGTAGCGGATACCCGGCACACCCGCCACATTGGCGATTTCATGCGGGTCGCAAATCGCGGTGGTGATGCCGCGCGGGGCGACACAGCGATCAAACTCGAACGGGGTGACCAGGGACGATTCGATATGCAGATGAGTGTCGATAAAGCCCGGGACCAGAATTTTGCCCGTGACGTCGATGATCTGATGGCCTTCGTAGTCGTGCCCCAGTCCCACGATGGTATCGCCGCAAATCGCCACATCCCCCGGGATCAGCGCGCCGGTGACCACGCAAAACACCGCGCCCCCCCGCAGCACGATATCGGACGGTTCCCCGCCGCGCCCTGCCCTGATCTTTCGTGTCAGTTTGTCCATGACCGTCCCCATTCACCGAAGGGCAACCAAACCGCAAAACGCAAGAAAGGTCCAGCACCCGAAATCCCCGACACATCCGCAAAGGGGTTTGGCGCGGTCCGTCGGGGTCAACGCGATCACCCATGCGGCACAGAGTATGGTGGCGGGTCTGGTTTCGTCGCAGACCGGCGCTTCGCCCGGTTGATCCGCGACGCGGGTAAAACGTGCGTGATCCGATCCAGAGGCAGACAGAAAATCAAACTGCGCATGAACGGTCTGACCCGTACGCGCCGATAACAATCAAAATGTCTGAGGTTTTTGGTGCACCCAGCACGAT
>JAUSPL010000183.1 GCA_030656535.1 Gemmobacter sp. | reverse complement strand
ACCACGCCAAGCGTGCGGGTCTTGCCCGTGATCAGGCTACGGGCCAGTGCATTGGGCCGGTATCCGAGGCGCTGCGCCGCCTTCAGCACCAGCGCCTTCTTTTCCTCGCCGGTATAGCCATATCCGCCCAGCACCCGCCCGGCCGTCGCGGTCGAGACACCTGCGGCCTTGGCAACATCGGCAATCGTCGCCCGGTTCTTGCCAGCCACTGGAACGCCCTTCTCAGGTTTATGGTCATAAGCCGCGCAGCTCCGTCTTGCCAGCCCAGGGCGTCAGAGCGCGTCGTCTTTGCCAAAGGACCATGTTTGTTCGCGAAAAACAAGCGCATAGCCGATGCAAGATGGGTACCCGCCGGGTATTCCCTTTGGGCAGCCACCCTGTGCGAACGTTCGCTGCAGGGGCGGCAAGGGTCAGCGTTCGACCCCAGCCAAAACCGCCGCCGTGAACAGGTCCAGGTGCGCGCCACCGTTGTTCTTGAACACCGTAATCTGGTCGTCAGAGGTGCGGCCCTGTGCCTTGCCCTGCACCAGTTCGAACAGGTCTGCCCGCACCGCGCCCCAATCGATGACCCCCGCAGCCACAGCCTGCGCCAGATCGCCGCCGCCCTCCATGTTGCGTCGGCTGTCGACAAAAATGCTGCCGCGGGCCAGCGCCGCGTCATCGGCCTCGCGCAGCGTGGGCATATAGGCACCCACCAGATCAAGATGTGCCCCCGGCTTCAACAGCGCGCCCTTGACCAGCGGGCGGTCCGACATGGTGACACAACTGATCACATCAGCCTTGGCGACCGCGGCGTCCAGATCATCGGTCGCGGTGGCGTCGATGCCTTGGGTCCGCAACTGCGCCACGAGATCGCGTGCACGCGCGCCGGTCCGGTTCCAGATCGTCACCTTGCAGATCGACGGGCGCGCGGCCATATGCGCCCCGACAAAATGCGGTGCCAGCGCGCCCGCCCCAACCACCAAAAGACTCTGTGCCTCGGCGTGAGCAAGAATATCGGCGCCAAGCGCGGAATCCCCCGCTGTCTTGCGCGCCGTCATCGCCGCACCATCGGCCACCAGACGCGGTGCGCCGGTGGCCCCGTCGAACAGCGCGACCAGCCCCTGCACCGCCGGTTGCGGTGGCAACAGCCGAGCATTCCCAGGAAATACCCCCACCATCTTGACCACCACCGGTCCACCCGGTGCCCAGCCCGGCAGGGTTACAAACTGACCCGGCCCACCTGCAGGGTCGTTTTGCAATACCACATCGGACATTGGCATCGGGCCGCGATGCGCCGCGCGCAGGGCCGCGATCAACAGGGGCCAGGGCAACGCCGCATGGACGGCATCGGCATCAAAGACTTTCATGCGTCGGACCTTTCAGGTTCTGACCGTGTAAGAGACCAGATGGCAGGGCGTCACCATCCGCGACAAGGCCAGCGGCAGCCCATCGCCGTCCAGAACCAGCTTCTCGATCCGGTAGACAGGCTGATTTGCAGAAACCTCCAGCAGCGCACGTTCCGCGCCCGAGGCAAAGCCAACGTCGATCTGCCGCTCGGCGTGCGCCGGCACCACCCCCGCCAGATCGCGCAGCGCCGCGAAGAATGACCCGCCTGCCGCCACAGGTCCAACCACCTTCGGAAATCGCGCGGCGTCGAACCACAGGGATTCCAGCGTCATCGGGCGGCCATCATCGTCCAGCAGCCGGTCGAACCGGATCAGCGCCGCCGCCCCCAGGCGGGCACTGATTTCTGGGGCGTCTGGCGCATCTTCGCGCGCCAGTATGCGGTGTCCCGCCATGCGGCCCAGCCCCCCAAGGGTCTCGGAAAACCCCGTCAGCGCCACAAGGGTCTGGCGCATCCGGCGCGGCAGCACCAGCGTCCCGCGCCCCTGCTGACGTTGCAAGAACCCCTCGGCACACAGATCTCCGATCGCGCGGCGCAGCGTTATGCGGCTGACGCCATGCTGCACCATCAGCTCTGGCTCGGGCGGCAAAAATCCACCCGGAACCAGATCACCGGCTTCGATCCCGGCCAGAATGGCGCGGCGCACCTGCTCATAGCGGGGCAAGGCCTTGTCGATTTCCACGCTCACCCTCCCCTGCCTGTTCTAGTAGCTGATCTTCTTCATATAGCGTCGCGCTTCCATCATGGTGTGATCGCGCTGTTCGGCCACCTTGTAGGCGAAACGCCACAGGGTGTCGAAGAAGATCAACGGCGCAAGGTTCCCGCGGAACCGTTCGTCAATGCCCGTCAGATCCAGCGTCGCCGCATCCAGCACCATGATATTGCGATCAGATCCAAAGCGGTGCAGGAACTCGTCGGCGCGGTCTTCCAACGGGCGCGTGCTGTCCAGTCCCTTCATCAAGATGAAGGCGCGGTCTTTGTCCAGCACCTCGAACGGACCGTGGAAGAATTCATTAGCATGAATGGCCTGGCTGTTGATCCACTGCATTTCCATCAGCACACAGATGGCAAAGGAATAGGCCGCGCCATAGCTGGCCCCGCTGGCCATGGTGTAGATGACATCGTGCGCGGCCATCCGGGGGGCGTAGTCGGCAAACATCGGCGCCCATTGGTCCTGCGCGCGGTCAATGGCGGGCTGCAGCGCGGCCAGGCTGATGCTCAGCGGTTGCGTCAGATCTTCGCCCCCGGCTTGGGCGACAAGGCCGATGACCAACTGATAGATGCGGGCATAGTTGCTGTTCTTGGCGTCGATCGGAACGCCGGTGGTATAGGGTGCCTCGAACCCCACCACATGATCCACCGCCTTGCCCAGCGGCGAGTCGGGCTCCACCGTCAGGCCGATGGTGCGCGCACCCTTGGCGCGGGCAAATTCGGCGGCGGCGGTTGTTTCACGCGTGGTGCCGGTCATCGAACACAGAATGACCAGCGACTGTTCGTTCAGCGTGCGCGGCGCGCGGCTTGTGAATTCGGCTGCGTTGTAGACATCGGACGGGATCGCCGCATGTTGGTCCAACAGGAACTTGGCCGGATGCATGATCGACAGCGACCCGCCGCAGGCCACGAAAAAGACGTGCCGGACCGCCGCTGCATCAAGCGCCGAAAGTGCCGCAACAACACCGGGATCAAAAGTGGAAGGCAGAGGCATGACAAGACCCTTATATATGACGTCTTATGACGTATTATATTCGACCGCCCAGGTCAAGCGACATCCGTCCACTCTAGGTTTTCATTCGGAAGTGATCCGGGCAGATGAACTCTGTGGCAAAGATCGGCTGAAGGTCGAGGTCCTTTCTTTCTTGTCGAAGCAAACCATGACAAGCGCGGCTGTCAGACAGACCCTGTGACCACATGGGTTCGGGCGGT
>JAUSPL010000163.1 GCA_030656535.1 Gemmobacter sp. | reverse complement strand
GCCGCCGAACCGTTTTCCGGTCGGCGGCGCGGGAAAACTTGAAGTGATGTAAGCGGTCTGAGAGCCGCTCACAACCTCTTATTGCTTAGGTTTTGCCAGCAGTTCCGCGTGGGTCATCTGAATCGTGCCACCAGCCGCTTGAATTGCTTCAACGGCGGGCTTGGAAGCGCCCGAAACAACCAGCTTCAGCGCCACCTTGATGTCGCCCTTTGCAAGCACGCGGATACCGTCGCGCTTGTGGTTGGTCAGCCCGGCAGCAACAAGGATGTCTTCGGTGATTTCCGAAGCTGCATCCAGCTTGCCTGCTTCAACGAACTTCTGGATCAGACCGAGGTTAACCACGGCCCATTCCAAGCGGTTCGGCTTGGTGAAGCCGCGCTTGGGCAGACGCCGGTACAGAGGCATCTGGCCGCCTTCGTAGCCGCCGATCGAGACGCCCGAACGCGATTTCTGACCCTTGATACCACGGCCAGCCGTCTTGCCCTTGCCCGAGCCAGGACCACGCGCCACGCGCTTTTGCTTCTTGGCAGCGCCGGGATTGTCGGAAAGTTCATGCAGTTTCATGTCGCTTCTCCTTATTGCCGGAAGTGCCCCGCCAGCGACGGATGGGGCAAACGCGGCGTTGATAATAAGGGTGCGCGGCGAACGCACACCCTTTGCAGGCTGAAACTGGGTGCGCGGCGAACGCGTACCCAGACGGATCAGCCGCGCTCTTCGATGATCTGCACCAGGTGCGAGATCTTGTTCACCATGCCGCGGATCGAAGGAGTATCCTCCAGTTCGCGGGTACGGTTCATTTTGTTCAGACCCAGACCCTTCAGGGTCGCGGTCTGAATAGCCGGGCGGCGGGCAGCCGAGGCCACCTGCTTGACGACGATGGTTTTCTTGGCGGTCATGATCAGGCCTCCACGGTTTCGGCTTCGGGCCGCTTCAGGATGTCTGCAACCTTCTTGCCGCGACGCTGCGCGACCTGACGGGGCGAGGTTTCCTGCTTCAGACCGTCCATCGTGGCGCGGATCATGTTGTAGGGGTTGGAAGACCCGATCGACTTTGCCACCACGTCCTGGATGCCAAGCATCTCGAACACGGCGCGCATCGGTCCACCAGCGATGATCCCGGTGCCTGGAACGGCGGTCCGCATCACGACTTTGCCGGCGCCATGACGGCCTTCCATGTCGTGGTGCAGGGTCCGACCGTCGCGCAGGGCAACACGGATCAACTGACGCTTGGCCTGTTCGGTTGCCTTGCGGATCGCCTCGGGCACTTCCTTAGCCTTGCCCTTGCCGAAACCGACCCGGCCCCGCTGATCGCCAACCACCACGAGTGCCGCAAACCCAAAGCGTTTGCCGCCCTTTACGGTTTTCGACACGCGGTTGATCGCGACCAGACGATCTGCGAATTCCGGGGTTTCATCACGGCTACCACGGTCGTCGCGGCGTCCATCCCGGCGGTTATCACGTTCTGCCATTTTTCAAACTCCTCAGAACTTCAGTCCGCCTTCACGAGCGGCATCGGCGAGCGCCTTGACCTTCCCGTGAAAGAGGAAACCGCCGCGATCGAAATAGCACGTTTCAATCCCGGCCATCTTGGCCCGCTCGGCGATTGCCGACCCGACCTTGGCTGCTGCCTCGACGTTGTTCTTGCCGATGAACCCCAGGTCTTTTTCAAGGGTCGAGGCTGCAGCGACTGTTACGCCACGAACGTCGTCGATCAGCTGCGCGCTGATGTTCTTGTTCGACCGATGAACCGAGAGACGCAAGCGCCCGTCAGCCATTTTCCGAAGCTTGTTCCGCACCCGAAGGCGGCGCTTGAGGAACAGCTCTCTTTTGTTGTTCGCCATGTTATGCGCCCCTTACTTCTTCTTGCCTTCTTTGCGGAAGACGAACTCGCCTTTGTAGCGGATGCCTTTGCCCTTGTAGGGCTCGGGCCCGCGCCATTCGCGGATGTTCGCAGCGACTTGCCCGACCAGCTGCTGGTCGATGCCTTCTACCACGATCTCGGTCTGCTTCGGAGCCACGACGGTTACACCGGCGGGGACTTCAAAGTTGACTTCGTGGCTATAGCCCAGCGACAGCTTCAGGATGTTGCCGGCCATCGCGGCGCGGTAACCCACGCCCTGGATTTCCAGTTCTTTCTTGAAGCCGGTCGTGACGCCGGTCACCAGATTGGCAACCATCGACCGAGACAACCCCCACTGCGCGCGCGCGCGCTTGGAGGTGCCACGCGGGGTCACCTTGATCTGAGCGCCGTCGACAGCGATCGTCACGTCGTCGGTGGCGGTGAAGTTCCGGGTACCTTTCGGTCCCTTTACTTCGATGGTCTGGCCGGACACCGAGGCCGAAACCCCTGTGGGCAGCTCGACCGGCTTTTTCCCAATACGAGACATTCCACCCTCCTCAGAACACGGTGCAGAGCACTTCGCCACCAACATTGGCGGATCGTGCTGCTGCATCGGACATAACGCCTTTCGGCGTGGAGACGATCGAGACACCAAGGCCGTTCCGTACCGACGGAATGTCCTTGACGCCCATATAGACCCGACGGCCCGGCTTGGACACGCGCTTGACTTCACGGATCACCGGGGTGCCCTCGAAGTACTTCAAGCTGATGTTCAAAGCCGGATGGCCGTCGGCCCCGGTGGTTTTCTCGTAGCTGCGGATATAGCCTTCATCCTGCAGTACATCCAGAACCCAAGCGCGAAGCTTCGAGGCCGGGGTGATAACGGTGGATTTGCCGCGCATCTGAGCGTTGCGGATGCGGGTCAACATATCACCGAGAGGATCGTTCATCGACATTTCCC
Source organism: Gemmobacter sp. (assembly GCA_030656535.1). GTDB lineage: Bacteria > Pseudomonadota > Alphaproteobacteria > Rhodobacterales > Rhodobacteraceae > JAUSPL01. Next base: position 1,032 of record JAUSPL010000163.1, on the reverse strand, counting down.
GATCTCCTTACCAGCTCGACTTCACCATACCGGGGATCTGACCAAACGAGGCCAGTTCCCGCAGCATGATCCGCGAGAGTTTCAGCTTGCGATAGTAGGCGTGCGGACGACCAGTCAACTGACAACGGTTGTGCAACCGTGTCGCCGACGAATTGCGCGGCAACGCGGCCAGCTTCATGCTGGCGGTGAAGCGCTCTTCCATCGGTTTTGCTTGGTCCTTCACGACCGCTTTCAAAGCGGCGCGCTTACCGGCGTAGACTTTTACCAGATGCGCGCGCTTCTTTTCGCGTTCGACCATAGATACTTTTGCCATGTCTCTTTTCTCCCGCGATCAGCCGATGAAGGGCATGTTGAAATGCTTCAACAGCGCCTTGGCTTCCGCGTCGGTCTTCGCGGTGGTACAAATGATGATGTCCATGCCGAGGATTTCGTCGACCTTGTCGAACTCAATCTCTGGGAACACGATGTGCTCCTTCAGACCCATCGCGTAGTTGCCGCGGCCATCGAAAGAATTGCCCTTCACGCCGCGAAAGTCGCGGACGCGCGGCAGAGCAATGGTTACCAGACGGTCAAGGAACTCGTACATCTTGTCGCCACGCAGGGTGACTTTGCAGCCGAGCGGCATGAACTCACGCACACGAAAGCCGGCGATCGACTTTTTCGCATATGTGACAATTGCCTTCTGGCCAGCGATGCGAGACAGATCCTCGGCAGCTGCTTTGACCTTCTTGGTGTCCTTCACGGCCTCGCCAACGCCCATGTTCAGGACAATCTTGTCCAGCTTGGGCAGCTGCATCACGTTGCTGTAACCGAATTCCTCGGTCAAAGCGGCCTTGATGCTACCGTTGTAGGCGGCCTTGAAGCGCGGGGTGTAGGTGGTTGCGTCCAACATCAGATCGCCTCCCCTGTTGTCTTGGCAAAGCGGACTTTCTTGTCGCCATCCATACGGAACCCAACACGCGTAGCCTTGCCGTTCTTGTCCATCAAAGACAGGTTCGACAAGTCTATCGGCATCGCTTTCGGGATGCGTCC
>JAUSPL010000160.1 GCA_030656535.1 Gemmobacter sp. | reverse complement strand
AGCATCCGGGCCATGCGTTCCGCGCGGCTTGAAGGGCTTTCCAACCCCATAAGCATGCCTGCGCGCATCTGTGCCTTGGCACGGTCCACTTCGCCCGGGGTCATGTCATCGGCAGCCCGTTTCAGTTCTGCGATGGTCAGATCGGTCAGTTCACCGATTTCATCCGCGCCGGTGCCGGCGTAGATCGTGATCATGCCAGTATCCTCATGCGCAGACGACTGTGCGAATATCGAATAGCACAAGCCTTTTTCTTCACGGATCTTCTGGAACAGACGCGACGACATCCCGCCGCCCATCGCGGTGGAATAGACCTGTGCGGTATACACGTCGTCGGCACGATAGCTTGGAGCCTCGAACGCCAACGCGAAATGGACCTGTTCAAGGTCCTTGACCTCTCGACGTTCTCCGGGGGTAAACCTTGCGGGTTGCAACAGCCGGGTGCCGATCCGCTGGAGTCCGCCAAAGATGCCAGTGGCCTCGGCCACCAGCGCGTCGTGGTCCACCGCGCCCGCCGCAGACAGGATCATCTGATCCGGGCCGTAGTGTTCGCCGACAAAGCCGCGCAGATCGGCGGCAGAGAAGCCCGACACGCGCTCTTCTGGTCCCAGGATCGTCCGGCCAATCGCCTGATCGGGGTAGGCCGCCTCTTGCAACCAGTCAAAGATGATGTCGTCGGGGGTGTCCAGCGCCTGCCCGATTTCCTGCAAGATCACGCCGCGTTCGATCTCGATTTCGCGTGGATCGAAGACCGGGTTCAGCACGATGTCGGAAATGACGTCCAATGCAAGCGGCACATCGGCCTCTAGCACCCGGGCGTAATAGGCGGTCATTTCGCGGCTGGTATAGGCGTTGATATAGCCCCCCACGTCCTCGATCTGTTCGGCAATCTGAAGGGCAGACCGCTTTGTGGTGCCTTTGAACGCCATATGTTCCAGAAAATGCGCGATGCCGTTCTGTTCGGCGCGCTCATGCCGCCCGCCTGCTGTGACCCAAACCCCGACACTGGCCGATTTCAGCCAAGGCATAGCGTCGGTCACAATACGAAAACCGTTGGGCAGCGTGGTCAGTCGGATCATTTGCGGCCGGTCCTTTCCAGGATCAGGGTTTCAAGCGCGGCAAGGTCGTTGGGCACCCGGGTCACACGTTCCGGGCGGTCATAAAGGTCGGCCATGCGTGGGGGCAGATCAGGTCGCAGGCCAGTGGCCTGTTCAACCGCATCGGGGAACTTGGCCGGGTGCGCGGTTGCAAGGGTGACCATCGGGGTTGCAGACAGATGGCCCTGCGCAACATGCACCCCGACAGCCGAATGCGGGCACAACAGTTCGCCCGTCACCGCAAGCGTGTGCGTGATGGTGGCACGGGTCTCGTCTTCGGAACAGCGACCCGACGCAAAGGTATCGCGCAACGACTGTAACGCGCCTTGCGGTATCGCAAAGTTCCCGGTGGTTTTCAGATCGTCCATCAGCCCGGCGACTGCCCGCCCGTCCCGGTCCAACGCGTCGAACAGCACGCGTTCAAAGTTCGAGGAGACCTGAATATCCATCGAGGGGCTGATCGACGGCTTGACGCCGTCGGTAACATAGGCGCCCGTTGTCAGCGCGCGGTGCAGGATGTCGTTCTGGTTGGTCGCGATCACCAGTTGCTCGATCGGCAATCCCATCGCGCGCGCGATGTAGCCGGCAAAGATATCGCCGAAATTACCTGTGGGCACGGTAAAGCTGACTTTGCGATGGGGCGCGCCCAAGGCCACGGCGGCGTAAAAGTAATAGACCGCCTGAGACAGGACGCGGGCCCAGTTTATCGAATTCACACCAGCCAGCCCGACCCCGTCCCGAAAGTCAAAGTGGTTGAACATGTCCTTGACCCGCGCCTGACAGTCGTCAAAGTCGCCATCCATCGCCAGAGCATGAACGTTGGGTTCCGTCGGTGTCGTCATCTGACGACGCTGCACCTCGGACACCCGGCCATGCGGAAACAGGATGAACACATCCACATTTGACAGACCCCGAAAGGCCTCGATGGCCGCCGACCCGGTGTCGCCGCTGGTCGCGCCAACAATGGTGATCCGCTGGCCGGATTTCGCAAGCGCAGCCTGCATCATCTGGCCGATCAACTGCATCGCAAAGTCCTTGAAGGCCAACGTGGGCCCGTGGAACAGCTCCAGCAGGAAATGGTTGGACGCCAGTTGCACAAGCGGCGCGCGGGCGGCATGGCCAAAACCGGCGTAGGCGGCGGCGATCAAGGTGCGAAATTCGGCATCAGAAAATATGTCCCCCAGATAGGGACGCATGACTTGAAACGCGGTTTCCTCATAGCTTTGCCCAGCGAGGGCGGCGATGTCAGCGGTTGCCATCACCGGCACCGAAGCAGGCACATACAACCCGCCGTCGCGGGCCAGCCCGGTCATCATCGCGCCACCAAAGTCCAGAACGGGGGCCGTGCCCCGGGTGGAAACATACTGCATCACGCATCTCCTTGGTCGGGGGTCGGACGCCAGATACGCCAAACCATAAGTCCTGTCATCCCCAGCCAGACCACAGCAAGCAAGAACCACGTAATCGCATACTGCAAATGATCGTTGGGAATATTCGCGCCATCAACCGCCATGGGCTGAACCGCGGGATCGGCGGGATCGGACGTGCGCGATACGATCAGAACCGGCTGGGCATCCAGCGCAGCCGCCATCACAGGCACATCCCGGGCAAACCAGATTTTGCGCGCGGCATCGGGCGCGGGGGTATAGCTGTCAACCTCTTGCGGCCAAAGAAGATTGCCGCCGACGGTAATATCGCCTGTGGGCCTTGGTGCCGCGCGCAAGGCTTCAGGCAAAAACCCGCGATCAACCATCACGCGCCGACCTTCGGTCTCCAGGACAGCGATAACGCGATACCCGGCACCCTGCTGCTTGCGGCTGACCAGAACGTCCAGGTCTTCGCCGGTCAGACGCCCACGCACGGTCACGGGCAGGTATTGATCCCTGGTCTGGTCAGGCTCTGCAGGCAGCGGAACAGGATCAGCGACGATCCGAGAGTCGATGGCTGCAAGAATGTCTTGTTTCCACGAAAGCCGTTGCAACTGCCACGTACCCAGTCCGATCAGGATCGCTGCGCCCACAAGGCCCAGAAACAGGGGGAAAATCAGGCGGGCGGACATCTTGGCCTTTCGGGTGGACAGGTTCAGGGGTCTTTAACGGAAAACGCGGACCGTTCGGCCCGCGTCTTTTGCCTGTCAGGCGCGGCGGGGGCAAGCCCCCGGCACCTGGGGTTACTGGCCCCAGACGTAGATCGAAGCAAACAAGAATAGCCAGACCACATCAACAAAGTGCCAGTACCATGCTGCGGTCTCGAACCCTACATGCTGCTCCGGGGTAAAGTGCCCTTTGTAAACACGCAGGAGGCAGACGAACAGGAATATGGTTCCGATCACGACGTGAAACCCGTGGAACCCTGTCGCCATGAAGAAGTTCGCGCCATAGATGTTGCCCGCAAACCCAAAAGCAGCATGACTGTATTCATAAGCCTGCAAGATCGTGAAGAACACGCCCAACACCACAGCCAAGATCAGGCCGTTCGCCATATCCTTGCGGTTGTTTTCATGGACCAGCGCGTGGTGCGCCCAAGTGGCAGCAGCGCCCGAGCACAGCAAGATCAAGGTGTTGATCAAGGGCAAGTGCCAAGGATCAAATGTTTCAATCCCGACAGGCGGCCAAACACCATCCACGATGGGGGACATTTCACCCATCGGATACATCGCGTGCTTGAAGAAGCTCCAGAACCACGCGAGGAAGAACATCACTTCTGACATGATGAACAGGATGAATCCGTAGCGCAGCCCGATGCGGACAACAGGCGTGTGATCGCCGGCCTGGCCTTCATGGACCATCTCGGACCACCAGCCAAAGCTGACATAGAGCACCAGCACCAGGCCCACAAAGAACATGTAGGGCGTGATATCCTTCATCCACATCACTGCGCCGAACAGCATCACGAAGGCGCCGACTGAGGCCATGAGCGGCCAGAGCGACGGCGGCAAGATATGATAGTCGTGGTTCTTGGCATGTGCCATTTTAGCGGTCCCTCGCTTGGGTCTCAGTTGGCTGCCTGCACCGGGGTTTGCGGTTCTGTGGCCGCATGTTCCTCGGGCAGATCGGTGGTATGGAATGTATACGACAGGGTGACCTGACGCACGTATTTGCCTTCGCGGTCGTCTACGATCGCAGGATCGATGAAGAAGGTGACAGGCATCTGCACCCGTTCGCCCGGCTGCAACACCTGCATCTCAAAGCAAAAGCAGTCGATCTTGGTGAAGAATCCGCCCGCAGCATAGGGCGTCACGTTATAGCTTGCGGTGCCGGCGATGGGTTTGTCGGTCGGGTTGTAAGCCTCGTAAAACGCAAGGCCGACTTCCCCGATCCGAACGGTCATTTCGCGCTGCATAGGTTTGAACTGCCACGGCATCCCTGCCTCAAGCGATCCGTCAAACCGAATGCTCATGGTGCGGTCAAGCACCTGATCGGGGGCGCTGGACGCTGTCGTGGTTGTGCCGCCAAACCCGGTCACGCGGCAAAACCAGTCATAAAACGGCACGGATGCAAACGACAGCGATGCCATGAGGACCGCGACGCCCACCAGTTGCAACGCCGTCTTCAACCGATCATTCATGGCTTTACCTGCGGAACGAG
>JAUSPL010000158.1 GCA_030656535.1 Gemmobacter sp. | reverse complement strand
GAATCTCGGGCCAGCCCCAGATCACCAACAAGATGCAGCCAGCCGACATCACCAAGGCCGTGGACACAATGCCGGGTTCGCCCCGGTTCAAAAGGCGCAGCAGCGGCGTGAAAGCGGCATGGGCGATGCAACCGACAAAATAGATGGCCTCGCCGCGCCCGATATGGAATGCCAGTGCCGCAGCAGGGTCGGCATCAAAGATCACCCACAGTGCTCCGGCTGCCCCGATCGCCAGCGCAACCGCCATGCGCGGGGTCGTCATCTGGCGTAGCAGCAACCAGCCAAAGCCCGCGCTCATCACGGGTGTCAGCGTAAAAACCGCTGCTGCCGAGACGGCGGGGGCCGTTTTCAGGCCCTCGAACATCAAGACAAAGTAGATGGCAAAGATGCCGCCCAACAGGAAATAGCGCCAGGAACCGCGCAGATGGTCCCGGCGAATGCCCGGCCCGGCCATCGCCAGCCCGACCAACAGCCCGGCGGCCAGCGCAAAACGTGCGGCGGTCATGGCCTTGGGCGAAATCTCGTTGGCCGCCATGACCCCCAGCGAAAAGGACCCCGCGACCAGCGCCGAGAACGCAAGCATGGCCAGATGCCCGCTACGGGCCTCGGGCATTGCCAAGGGCTTGCCGGACATGACCTGTTTGTCGGTCACAGTGTGGCCCATTTCGCCGCCGCTGCTTTCAGAAACCCCAGACAGGACTGTACCTTGGGCGTTCGGTGAAGGTCGACGTGGGTGACCAGCCACAGCGGCGCGTCCCATTCGGTCTGGGGTGGCATCACCTGGATCAGGCTGTCATCTGCATCGGCCAGATGGGCGGTCGCAAAGCCGATGCCCGCACCCGCAAGCAGCGCGTCCTTCATCGCGGCCGTTTCGGTGACGCGCCAGATGATCTGGTCCGATTTGACATGTTCGGCCATCCAGCGGTTGAACGGCGCGCGCGCGCTATCGCCTTCAACCCCGATGAACCGGTGTCCGGCGAAATCATCGGGCCCCCTGGGCAGGCCATGTGCCGCAGCATAGGACCGCGACGCATACAGACCCGTGCGCAGATAGCCCAGCGGTTGCACAACATTGTCGGGATCCTCTGGCACCGCACCGGCGCGGATCGCCAGATGCGCTTCGCCATATTCCAGACGAAACACCCGGCTGTCGGTCAGGAACCGCACCACGACATTGGGGTGTGCCTGTTGAAACGCCATCAACGCAGGCGTCACCATGGCTGACATGCCCATCACGGCCGTCACCACCAGATCACCCGCGATTTCGGCGCCGCCACCCTTGATCCGTGCCGACAACTGTCCGAAACGGTCGGCGGTATCCTCGGCTACGCTCAGCAGATCGCGGCCAGCCTCGGTCGGTGTATATCCCCGGGCATGGCGCTGGAACAGTTTGACCCCGAGCCGCCGTTCAAGCGCGTCGATATGGCGGATCACGGTCGCATGATGCACGCCCAGAACTTCGGCCGCGCCGGACACGGTGCCCAGACGCGCCACCTGCCAGGCGGTTCTTACTTCGTCCCAGCTGTCCAAGCCTGCAACCCTCCGTTGTCGTCTTGTGTCTGCCCTGTCGCCTGCCAGACATACCGCGTCAATCTGCACAGGCAAACCCCGCCTTTGGCCTTCCTGCCAATACGAGGACGCAATAGCTTGACCCGGTCGTAGAGGAGAGCCCGATGACCGTTCACATAGGTGCCAAACCGGGCGAAATCGCCGAAACCGTGCTTATGCCTGGTGACCCGTACCGCGCCAGATGGGCGGCCGAGACATTCTTGCAAGACGCCGTGCTGGTCAATCAGGTGCGGGGGATGCTGGGCTATACCGGGATGTGGCGCGGATCCCGTGTGACGATTCAGGCCTCTGGGATGGGGATGCCGTCGCTGTCGATTTACGCAAACGAGCTTATCCGCGACTACGGCGCGCAGACTTTGATCCGGATCGGGTCTGCGGGCGCGTTGCAGCCGCATGTCGGTTTGCGCGACATTGTGTTGGCGCAGGCGGCGTCAAGCACGGGAAACCCGTCGCGCAGCATCTTTCGCGACCTGCACTATGCACCGATTGCCGATTTTGGCCTGCTGCGCGCGGCCCATGATGCAGCCCTGCGCCGTGGCGTAAAGACGCATGTGGGCGGAATACAGTCATCGGACACTTTTTATGATGAACGCCGCGACCTGTCGGAACAATTGCAGCGCCACGGCGCGCTGTGTGTCGAGATGGAGACGGCCGAACTGTACACGCTTGCGGCCCGCTATGGCCGCCGAGCGCTGGCGATCCTGACCATTTCAGACCATGTGCTGACCGGCGAAGAAACCACCTCGGCTGAACGGGAAACCGGGTTCGGCACAATGGTTGAACTAGCGCTTGAGACGGCGTTCAGCGCCTGAAACGCCTTGGCCCGCCTGTGACCGCGCGGGCAGTCAGGGTCAGGGTTTGTGGTTCACCAGCCGCACATCCCAGCCTGCGGGGCCCAAGGAAAGCTCGGTCACCGACAGGTTGTCGATCCGGTGGGCCAGGACTTCGGCCCCCGAAACCCCCATCGCGCGCTGCAGAGCGGTCAGGATCACCGCAAAGTGGGCGACCACGACCACCGGGCGCCCCGTGGGGGCAATTCCGGTCAGCCGATCCAGCGCGGGATGGACCCGGGCGGCCAGATCGTCCCAGCTTTCGCCGTCGGGGGCGCGAATCGTTCCCGGTGTTTCCAGAAACGATCGGACACGTGCCGGGTCTTCGGCCTCTGCTTCGCTGTAGAGCTTTTGTTCCCACCGACCAAAGTTGATTTCGCGCAGATCCGGGTCGTGCGGCAAGCGGTGGCGCCCGCCCTGGATCGCATCTGCGGTGGCGACGGCACGGATCAGGTCCGACGATACCAGAACGGCATTGGCGGGCAAATACGATGACAGCCGGTCCAGTGCCGCAAGGTCGCTCAGATCTGCCGGGGCGTCGGTCCAGCCAACCATCGTTTTCAGATGCGTCGGTCCGTGCCGGACCAGATGGAAAACTGTCATGATCGTCTTTCTGTCACGGGGCAGGGGCCGCCGATACGCCAATTGCTCGGCGCGGTCGTGATCTGGTGCGCAGGCATAGTGTCGCCAGCCTCCATACCGCCCCACAGGCTAGCAGGGTAGCGGGGGCAGCACACCTTTCAATACCATCGGCAATCCGGCCATCACTGCAACCACCAGGCCCGCCCGCTCTGCAAGGGCTTGGTTCAGCCGCCCCTGAGCATCCTGAAACTGTCGCGCCAGGGCGTTGTCGGGGACTATGGACCAGCCCACTTCGTTCGACACAATGACGACGGGCACGGCGCAGCAGATCAGCGCCTGTGTCAGCGCCCGCGAGTGGAATTCAAGATCGGCCCCGGCCAGCAAGTGATTTGAGAGCCAAAGTGTCGCACAATCCACCAGCACCACACCCGATGTCACCGCCCCGAGCGCCGCGCACAGATCAAGCGGTGCCTCGACCGTGACCCAGTCGTCGCCTCGATCCGCAACGTGTCGGTCGATGCGCGCGCGCATCTCGGCATCCCAGGCCTGCGCGGTGGCGATATAGGTCCGCGCGCCACCGTGCGCCCGCACCAGACGCTCGGCAAAGGCAGATTTTCCCGACCGCGCGCCGCCAATAACCAGACCAAGCTGCACAGGTGGTGATCCGGTCATGGGTTTGCCTCGTATATCAGTGAAAGGTTGCGAAACAAGCGACTGGATGGGAGCACCAGATGGCACTTGATGGATATACCGACCGGACAATGTCTCGCCAAGCGATGAAGGCGGAACTGCTGGATGCAGAAACCGAATTGCGCCTTGCCTATGCGTGGCGCGACCAACGCGATGAGGCGGCGTTGCATCGGCTGATCACGGCCTACATGCGTCTGGCCGTGTCCATGGCGATGAAATACCGCCGCTACGGAGCCTCGGTCAATGATCTGATCCAGGAGGCGGGGCTTGGCCTGATGAAGGCCGCAGACAAGTTCGATCCGGATCGGGGCGTGCGATTCTCGACCTATGCCGTATGGTGGATCAAGGCCTCCATTCAAGACTACGTGATGCGTGACTGGTCCTTGGTGCGGACCGGGTCCACATCCAGCCAGAAGTCCCTGTTTTTCAACATGCGTCGGGTCGAGGCCCGGCTTCAGCGTGAAGCATCGCAGCGCGGAGAGACGCTTGAGGGTCACCAACTGCGCGCGATGATCGCGCAAGACCTTGGGGTGCCGTTGGGCGATGTCGAGATGATGGAGGGGCGTCTGTCTGGTTCCGACTATTCATTGAATGCGACCCAGTCATCCGAAGAAGACGGCCGCGAATGGATCGACATTCTTGAGGATGAGGGCGTTCAGGCGGCTGAAGTCGTCGAGGGCAGGCACGATACGGCACAATTGCGCACTTGGTTGGTGTCGGCTTTGCGGACGCTGAATGACCGAGAGCGCTATATCGTCACCGAACGCAAGCTGCGCGATGATCCCCGAACGCTGGAAAGCCTGGGTCTGGAACTTGGCCTGTCCAAGGAACGTGTGCGACAATTGGAGGCAGCATCCTTTGCCAAGTTGCGCCGCACCCTGGAAGACCAGTCGCGCGAGGTCAGACATTTCCTTTTGTGATGTCGACAGGGCTCTCGGCTTTGCAGGGGGTATCTGTCACTGTGCGCAGACGTAATTTGCATGGGCGTTGCTGGGATGGCATGGGTCTGGTGCAAAACGCGTTTCAACCTTAAGGGTGGCGCATGATCAAAGTTGTCAGGATCTTCGTTTGGGCAGTGGTGGCGGCGCTTTCGACGGCCGCAATGGGGCTGGCGCCCCTGTACGCAAAAGCAATTGAGCCTGAAATGCTGGATTCTTTGCCGCCTGCCGATGTGGTGATCTTGGGCGAGGTGCATGACAACCCCGCCCATCATCTAAACCAGACCCGCGCCGTTGCCGCACTTCAACCCAAGGCGCTGGTATTTGAAATGCTGACCCCTGATCTGGCGCAACTTGTTTCACCGGCCTTGCGGTCCGATGAACAGGCGCTGGCGGCTGCGCTGGGCTGGGCCGAACTTGGGTGGCCGGATTTTGCGATGTATTATCCGATCTTCCTTGCCGCCCCGGATGCGCCTGTGTTCGGCGGAGCCGTCCCGCGCGAGGATGTCCGCCGCGCAATGACAGTCGGTGCAGGGGCTGTTTTTGGGGATGCTGCCCGGAAATACGGACTGGACGCAGATCTGGACCCGAACGAACAGGCGCTGCGCGAGGTCGAACAGATGACCGCCCATTGCGACGCGTTGTCTGTTGCGATGATCCCCGGCATGGTTTCGGCGCAACGGTTGCGCGATGCCGCCCTGGCGCGGGCGGCGTTGCAGGCGTTCGATGCGACCGGCGGGCCGGTTGTCGTCATCACCGGATCGGGCCACGCCGACCGTTTGCGCGGGATACCTGTCGCCTTGGCCCATGCGGCCCCTGACCTGCGTGTCCTGTCGGTAGGGCAGTTGGAAAGCGATCCGGGCAAGGATGCGCCGTTTGATCTGTGGCTCGTCACGGACCCCCACCCGCGCCCTGATCCTTGTGCCGCATCCCGGTGACCGCACGCGGGATTTTCTTGGGTGGGCCCCGTCATGGTCTTGTGTGCGGCCTGATCGGAGTTGTGGCGGGGAATGCACGCCTTACGGTTTGCACAGATGACCCGAGCAACCTTGTGCAAGGTGTTGTGTCGCGCGGGGGCCGCGCCTAAAGCTGTTGCAGGCAACCGACGGGGGGCAGGCGATGCTTGCAGGTAAAACCATCCTACTGATCATCGGCGGCGGAATCGCTGCGTACAAGTCGCTGGAGCTGATCCGGCGACTGCATGACGCCGGGGCTGCTGTGGTGCCGGTCCTGACCCGCGCGGGTGGGGAATTTGTCACACCGTTGTCTGTGTCGGCTCTGGCGGGTGTCAAGGTCCACCGTGATCTGTTTGATCTGACCGAAGAGGCCGAGATGGGTCACATCCAGCTTAGTCGCGCGGCAGATCTGGTGGTGGTTGCCCCGGCAACGGCGGACCTGATGGCCAAGATGGCGGGGGGGCACGCCGATGATCTGGCCTCGACCCTGTTGCTCGCGACGGACAAGCGGGTGCTGGTGGCACCCGCGATGAACGTGCGGATGTGGGATCACCCGGCGACCCAGCGCAATGTGGCGGCTTTGCGGGGGGACGGTGTCTTGTTCGTCGGGCCGAACTCGGGTGCCATGGCGTGTGGCGAGGTTGGACCAGGCCGGATGGCGGAACCGTCGGAAATCCTTGCGGCGATCGGGGCGGCCCTTGGCCCTCGGCCCTTGGCGGGTCGGCGGGTCCTGGTGACGTCGGGACCGACCCATGAACCCATTGATCCGGTGCGCTACATCGCAAACAGGTCGTCGGGTGCGCAGGGTACGGCGATCGCAGCAGCCCTGTCGGATTTGGGCGCGCAGGTGGTGTTTGTCACCGGCCCGGCGACGGTGCCACCGCCCGATGGTGTGCAGGTGATCCGGGTTGAGACCGCACAGCAGATGCTGGCGGCGGTGCAGGCGGCCTTGCCGGCGGACGCGGCCGTGTTTGTGGCGGCGGTTGCGGATTGGCGCGTCGCCAATGCGGCAGGATCAAAGATCAAGAAGGACAGTTCGGGGCAAACACCCGCGCTGACCTTTGCCGAAAATCCGGACATTCTGGCCACAGTGTCGGGTATGGCGCAGGGGCGCCCCCGGCTTGTTGTGGGCTTTGCCGCAGAAACCGATGCAGTGATCGCCAATGCCACCGCCAAACGCGTGCGCAAGGGGTGTGACTGGATCGTGGCCAACGATGTCAGTCCCGCGACCGGCATCATGGGCGGCACTGAAAACGCGGTGACCATCTTGTCCGAGTCTGGCGCAGAAACCTGGCCCAAAATGGCCAAGAGCGAGGTTGCCCAGCGACTGGCGTTGCGGATTTCCGAGGCGTTGGCATGACGCTGGCGGTGCAGGGGCGCATGCCCGGCCTGAATGCCTGGGTGGGCAAGGGGCTGTGGCAGGCTTGGTTCAGCGCGCAAGAGGTGTGACCATGACGATGACAGACCCGCCCTTGGTGCGCGTGATGCGTGAAGACTGGGCCGACCCGAATGTCGCCTTGCCATCCTATGAAACGGCGGGGGCGGCCGGGGCAGACGTGCGCGCCAATCTGCCTTTTGACCAGCGGGCCGCCGGTTTGACACTGCACCCGATGCAGCGTGTGCTGGTGCCGACCGGCGTCAGGGTCGCAATCCCCGACGGCTACGAAATCCAGGTGCGTCCCCGCTCGGGGCTTGCGCTGAAACACGGGATCACCGTGCCCAACGCGCCCGGCACGATCGACGCCGATTACCGCGGCCCGCTGGGTGTCTCGTTGGTCAATCTGGGGGATGCGCCCTATATCGTGTCCCATGGCGACCGGGTTGCACAGCTGATTGTGGCACCTGTGGTGCAGGCAAACTTTGCCCTCGTCGGCGGGCTGGGGGACACGGCGCGCGGCACAGGTGGGTTTGGATCGACCGGAAAGGATTAGCATGGGTCTTGTGCTGGCGATCATGGCCGCAATCTGGGGCATCGGGCATTTCATGGGTGCACCCCTGCGCCAGCGGGCCGTGCTGATTGGACTGGTCTATCTGTGCGTGGTCCTTGGGCACCTTGTCTTGCCGGCAGAAAACGGGCTGCGCGCAGCGACGGGTGGTCAGGTGGAACCGTGGCTGGCGCTGGGTGTGATCGCGTTGCTGGGGGTGATCTATCGCGCGGCGGTCACGCGGTTGCGCGCCCGCGCGACGGCAACCCGACCAGCCGATGCTGCACCCACATCGGGCCCATTCCGGGCGGCTGAACTGGATCGCTATGCCCGCCATATCATGTTGCGCGAAATCGGTGGGCCGGGACAGCGGCGGTTGAAATCGGCGCGGGTGCTTGTGGTGGGGGCCGGGGGACTGGGCAGTCCCGCGCTGCTGTATCTGGCGGCCAGCGGGGTCGGGACCATAGGCGTAATTGACGACGATGTGGTCGAAGCCTCCAACCTGCAACGTCAGATCATCCACAGCGATGGGCGCATCGGTATGCCCAAGGTCCACTCTGCCATCGAGGCGATGCGCGCGCTCAATCCGTTCGTCGACCTGCGGGCTTATCAGCGTCGCCTTGACGATACGTCTGCCGCCGCGCTGATCGCAGAGTACGACTTGGTGCTGGACGGGACGGACAACTTTGACACGCGCTATCTGGTCAATCGTGTCTGCGCCAGGCTTGGCAAACCCCTGATCGCAGCGGCGATCACCCAGTGGGAAGGCCAGATCGGGCTTTATGATCCGGCACAGGGCGGACCCTGTTTCGAGTGCGTGTTTCCGGTGCGCCCGGCCCCCGGTCTGGCCCCCAGTTGTGCCGAAGCCGGTGTCGTGTCTCCGTTACCCGGGGTCATGGGGTCCATGATGGCGATGGAAGCGGTCAAGGCGATCACCGGCGCAGGGCAGGGTCTGCTGGGGCGCTTGATGATCTATGACGGGCTTTATGCCGAAACGCGGGTGATCGCGGTGAAGCCACGCCATGACTGCGCGGTCTGCGGCGGCCTGACGACGCCCCATGCGCAGGGTGACTGGACACCGGACAAGCGCGCGCCATAACGTGAGGCACCTGCTCCCCTTCGAAAGGATGTAACCGATGAAGCCCGTGTTTGCCGCCCTAGGCCTTGTGCTGTTCGCAGCCGCCAGCCCCGCCACAGCCCAGACCGGGTCAGCCCTGCCGGATCTGGCGGGCCGCGAGGTGATCGTTGCGACCGAGAACGCATACCCGCCGTTACAGTTCATGGATGGAACCACCGCAAAGGGCTGGGAATACGACGCGATGGCAGAATTGGCCAAGCGGCTGAATTTCGTCGTGAAGTACGAGAACATTTCGTGGGATGCCATGATCCCGGCGGTGTCTGAAGGTCAGTTCGACATCGGGATGACCGGAATCACCATCCGCGATGATCGCCGTGACAAGGTTGATTTCTCGGACCCCTATATGCGGTCTGAAATGGTCATGCTGGTTCGCGGGGATGAAACCCGATTTGCCGAAGCTGCCGGTTTTGCCGCGAACCCCGATCTGCTGGTTGCAGCCCAGCCCGGCACCACGCCCTTCTACGTCAGCGTTTACGAGATACTGGACGGAAATGAGGCCAATCCCAGGGTCAAGCTGTTTGAAACCTTCGGGGCCGGGGTCGCGGCCTTGCGTTCGGGGGATGTCGATCTGGTGCTGACCGACGGGACCGCCGGAAACGGCTATGTCGCGGCCTCGAATGGCGGGCTCAAGATCGTCGGGGACAAGCTGGGCGCCGAGGATTTCGGCTTTATCTTTCCCAAGGGGTCCGAACTGGTTGCCCCGATCAACGCAGCTATTGCCGCGTTGCAGGCCGATGGCACGTTTGGGGCGCTGAACACCAAATGGTTCCTGGATTACAAGATGGGCCAGTGAATGGTGGGCCAGTTGGGGGGCGGCCAGTGATCGCGACGGCATGACGCCCCCGGTCAAGAAAGAGTTTCCCTGGTGGCTGCTGGTCCTCGCTGTGGCGGGGACTTATGCCTTTTGGCGCGCGCTGACGTCTGATCTGCATGCGCAGGTGCTGGCCACCTTGTCCAAGGGCATATGGATCACTGTGTTGGTGACAGGCGTTGCCTTTGTGTCAGCCTGCGTGCTGGGGCTTGGGCTGGCGCTGGCAGGGTTGTCAAAGGTGACCCTGATCCGGCAGGCGGCTCGCCTGTATATCGAGGTGATGCGGGGGATCCCGATCATTGTTCTGCTGCTGTATGTTGCCTTTGTCGGGGTCCCCTTGTTGGTCGCGGGCTGGACCGCGCTGGCAGGGTCATTGGGGCTGCCAGGGTTGACAACCCGCGACGTGCCCTTTTTGTGGCGTGCGATCGCGGCGTTGACGCTTGCCTATTCTGCCTTTCTGGCCGAAGTGTTCCGTGCCGGGATCATGTCGGTCGATGCCGGTCAGACCGAAGCCGCCAAGGCATTGGGCCTGAGCGCGGCCCAGCGGTTCCGTCTTATCGTGCTGCCGCAGGCGTTTCGCACCGTGCTGCCACCGCTGGGCAATGATTTCGTCGCGATGGTCAAGGATTCCAGTCTGGTGTCGGTGCTTGGCGTCACCGACGTCACACAACTGGGCAAGGTCACGGCGGCGGGCAACTTCCGGTATTTTGAAACCTACAATATGGTCGCCTTGATTTATCTGACGATGACAGTAATTCTAAGCCTGCTGCTGCGCCGACTGGAAGCCCGACTTAGACGCAAAGGGTAGCGAACGCACGACCATCAACCCGACGCAAAAGCGGGGTCAGTGCGCGCGAAGCCCGGTCCGGTCAATGTCTGAACAGGTCAGCGCCAAGGCCCGGGTCGCGGGCAGTCTTTTACATCGTTTCCAGACAGTGACGCCGAAACGCCTTTTTCAACATATCCAGTTCTGCCCGAAGCAAGTCGATCTCGGCACGGATGTCGTCTTCCATCGCGGTTCCGGCAATAACGGTGAAATGGCCAAGCGTGCCCTTTGATACAGCGTCGCGGATCACGAATGTCTGCACCCCATCGGCCAAAAGCTCGAGCGGGATGGGCACCCGTACCGCAAACTGCCCCGCTTGATCGGTCAGTGGTGTCAGCGTTACATCCGGCAGTTGCCGCTCCATGTGGACCACCTCAACCACAGGGGCTTTTGTGCCGGGCGACGCGGTCAACACACCCTCCCAGATGCCGCCTCGGATACGGGTGCCGGTCAATCTGGCTTCGGTCATCGCAAGTCCCTTTCCGGTCACAGAACGGCCTATAGATCAGCGCGTGGGCGGCGGCTGATCGTCAGGTCGCGCAGCACGATCTGGTTCAGTTCCGGGCCTTCAAAGATCAGGTCGATCCACGCCTTTTCAACGCGTTTTTCATTCATCCGAGTGTAGAACAGATCAAATTCCACTATCACGTCGGGACCGCCCAGCGGCAATTCACGGACCACCTGTTCGACGTTCGGCCCGTGTTTGATGTTCAGCCGGGCAAAGATTTCCAGCGGCTTTTCCAGTTCCACGATCACCTCGACGCGGATCAGGTGACGCAAGCGCAGCCCTTGGACGGCCTCGTCGGGCAGGTCCACCACCAACGACAGAAACGACCCGTCGAAATGAAACACGTCCATCCGCAACCCGAACGGCGCAAGGTCCTGTTCGCGGGTATTGCGAACCTGACGACAGGTGATTTCACTGATCCGGCAGTCATGAAAGATGGTGGTGCCATCGGTCAGCTGCGTCCGGCTTTCCACCGCGGCATGGCCTTGGGTCGAGACCGGGCCGCGCCAAAAATCCGGTCGCCACGCCCAGTCCGCCCCTGGCATTCTGCGGATGGCATTGGTTCCAATCATCGGCAGTGCCAGCCGCCCTTCGGCGGTGTGCAAGACACGGTCGACCTGACGGCGCAACTGGCGGGCCTGCAAACGCAGATCACGCAAGGAATCAATGCTCAGGGATTCGGTCTGCGTGGCCCAGACTCGCCAACGCCGCAAGGTGCGGGCGTGCAGCAGGCGGTCGATCACATTGCGCAAGTTACCGGCCATTACACACCATTTGATCCAGGGATCCGGGCCTGCCCGTTGGGCATTGTTTCCCTTATGGATCCAGTCTGGTTAACGTTTTACCCATCCGCGTCCGGAAAGAAAGCGAATATCCACCGCCTCATAGACCTTTGGCAGTTGCAAGCCGCAGGCTGGATACGAATTCCATCAACAATGCGCGCCCGATGTCCGGCGCCAGGGGACGGTCAGCAACAGAGTAAGCAGAAACCGTCACCATGCGTCCGCCTGTCGTCAGGATTGCGCGCCAGTACTCGGGTTGGACCGAACCGCCGGGAAACGGGGCCCGATCGCGCAAATGCAGCACAAAGGCGTCGGCTGCTTCAAAGCTGTCGATCACCACAAGGCTTGTTGGATCGCCGGACCGGCTTAGGGCTGCGCGGCCTTTTTCCGAGGTGAAGTACCCGGTCAATTGCGGGCCTGCCCGATCAATCGCGTCCGGCCCGGGCGTGGGCGCTATGGCGGCAGTCAACATGGCGGGTACATCTGGGCGGGGGGCAAACAGCCCGGCCCCCAGCGCGGCGCAACTGCTGAGCACCACAAGAGACGTCGTCATTGTGCGTTCGATGCTTGCGGCACGGTCGATGCAGAAACCCTTGGGCCCTGCTACGATGACCTTCCCTTGGGCCAGCGCCATGCGGGTCGGCGGCGGGCCGTCAGGACGTGTCGTCGTTTTTCCGTCGGTCTGGGCGGCCGCCGCTGCCGGAATCGGGTCTTGGTGCGTCAAGGCAGCGGGCGGACCGGACATCAGGGCAACGACGGCGCCGTTCGGCGCCGTCTGGGTTGCCTCTTGTCCGGGCATACAGGCTGCCAAACCCGACAGGCAGGCCAGCAGGCCTGCCCGCAGGGCCGCCCTACTGGTCCATATAGACATGGGTTTCCATCTTGGCGCCCGGATGTGTCACTGCGCCAAGCCGCGCTCCGCCGACCAACTGCGCATATTTCCACAAGGCGCCGCTGGCGTAATCGGTCTTGCGCGGGCCCTTCCAGTCTGCCTTGCGGGCGGCCAGTTCGGCATCCGTCAGGGCAACCGACAATTCGCCGGTGATCGCGTTCAGCGTGATCATGTCGCCGTCGCGCAACAGGGCGATGGGTCCCCCATGGGCGGCCTCTGGGCCGACGTGTCCGACGCAAAATCCGCGCGTGGCGCCAGAGAACCGACCGTCTGTGATCAATGCGACCTTTTTGCCCATGCCCTGCCCGGACAGGGCAGCCGTGGTCGACAGCATTTCGCGCATGCCGGGGCCGCCAGCCGGGCCTTCGTTGCGGATCACGATGACGTCGCCTTCTTTGTAGCCGCGGTTTTGCACGGCCGCAAAGGCATCCTCTTCACATTCAAACACGCGGGCCGGGCCGGTGAAGACCTGTTCTTCGGGCGACATGCCGGCG
>JAUSPL010000151.1 GCA_030656535.1 Gemmobacter sp. | reverse complement strand
GCGCTGGAACAGCGGCGCCGCGCGACCAACCAACTGCATGACCTCAGCTTTGATACCATCTGCGGGTCGGGTCCGAACGGTGCGATCGTGCACTACCGCGTGACCGAGGACACGAACCGGACGCTGACTCCCGACAGCCTGCTTTTGGTCGACAGCGGCGGCCAGTACCGCGACGGCACCACCGACATCACCCGCACTGTCTTGATAGGCCACCCCCCGGAAGGCGCCGCCGAGGCGTTCACCCGCGTCCTGCAAGGCATGATCGCGATATCCCGCGCCCGGTTCCCCAAGGGGCTTGCGGGTCGCGATCTTGACCCGCTTGCGCGCTATCATCTGTGGTTGGCGGGTCAGGATTATGATCACGGCACTGGCCACGGCGTCGGCGCATTCCTGTCGGTACACGAAGGCCCGCAACGTCTGTCCCGGATATCCGAAGTTCCGTTGGAAGCCGGAATGATCTTGTCGAACGAGCCCGGGTATTACCGCGAAGGTGCCTTTGGGATCCGGATCGAAAACCTGATCGTGGTGCAGGATGCACCCCCCCTGCCCGGATCGGATGCGCGCACGATGCTGTCATTCGAGACGCTGACCTTTGCGCCAATTGACCGCAGGTTGATCTTGACGGGTTGGCTTGCGCCGGGGGAACGCGCATGGCTTGATGCGTACCATGCGCAAGTGCTGGAAAAGATCGGTCCCTTGGTCACAGGAACGACGCTGGACTGGCTGAAGGCCGCCTGCGCACCACTTTGATGACAGATCGGGACCCGTGACCGCGACCACTTTTCGTCGGACCGCAAAGGGACACAGCATGCCGGACCATATCAGGATCTACCGTGCCACCGGAACGTGGGTGGTGCGGGCGGGCGGCGCGGTACTGGCCGAAACCCGTAATGCGCTGGAGTTGCATGAAGGTTCGGCCTTGCCGGTGATCTATTTCCCGCGTGGCGACGTGGCGATGGCGTTCATGGACCGTTCAGACAGCCGCAGCCGCTGTCCGTTCAAGGGCGAGGCCGTGTATTTCGACATCGTGACGCCCGGCGCCAGACTCAAGGACGCGGCCTGGTCTTACGAAAACCCCGGCGACGGTCTGACGTCAATCACTGGGCTTGTTGCCTTTCACCCTGACCGGGTGACACTGGAACGGATATGACGATGCCCGGATTTGAGGCCCTGCGCGATCTTTTGGGGAAACGGCTGTCCACGGCGCCCGGCGACCTTGCCCTGCACGGCCAAAGCGAAAGCCACATCACCGCCGGTCTGCCGCAGGCGGTCGCCTATCCCGAAACCACGGCCGAAGTCGCCGCCATCATGACGATCTGCGCCCGGCACAAGATTGCCGTCACAGGGTGGGGGGCGGGCACATCGCTGGAAGGTCACGCCCTGCCACTGCATGGCGGGCTGACGGTGGATTTCACCCGCATGAACCGCGTGCTGGATCTGCACCCCGAAGATATGGTCGTGCGCGTCCAACCCGGCATCACCCGCGAGGCGCTGAACACCGAACTGCGCGCCACCGGCCTGTTCTTTCCGGTCGATCCCGGCGCCAATGCCTCACTGGGCGGCATGGCCGCGACCCGCGCCTCGGGCACGACGGCGGTGCGCTATGGCACCATGCGCCAGAACGTGCTGGCGCTGGAAGTGGTGCTGGCGGATGGACGCGTGATCCGAACCGGAACGGCGGCGCCGAAATCGTCAACCGGGTATGACCTGACGGCGTTGTTCGTCGGGTCCGAAGGGACTCTGGGTCTGATCACCGAACTGACCTTGCGGCTGCAAGGCCAGCCCGAGTCGGTTTCCGCCGCGGTCTGCGCCTTTCCTGACATCGAAGCGGCGGTGAATACGGTGATCGCCACGATCCAGTCCGGGCTGCCAATGGCGCGGATCGAGTTTCTGGACACCCAGTCCGTCCGCGCGGTCAATGCGCACGCGGGGCTGCACATGCCCGAACAACCGCATCTTATGGTGGAATTCCACGGCACCCCGGCCGGGACCGCAGAACAGGCGGCCCGATTTGGCGACATCGCCGCAGATCACGGCAGCACCGGCTTTCAGTGGGCCGACCGCCCCGAGGACCGGACGCGTCTTTGGCGCGCCCGTCACAATGCCTATCCGGCGATGCGCGCCCTGCGCCCCGGCAGCGCGGCCCTTGTGACCGACGTCTGTGTGCCAATCTCGCGTCTTGCACAGGCGGTGACCGAAACCGCCGACGACATCGCCGCCAGTGGCATCCCCGGCCCGATCCTTGGCCACGTCGGCGACGGCAACTTTCACGCCACCTTGCTTTACGATCCTGCAAGCGTGTCTGAAACCGCCACGGTCAAGACCCTGTCGGGCCGCCTGGCCGACCGCGCCTTGCGCCTTGGCGGAACTGTCAGCGGGGAACACGGCATCGGCATGGGAAAGATTGGTTACATGCAGGCCGAACACGGCGAGGGATGGGCGGTGATGGCCGCAGTCAAGGCAGCCCTTGATCCGGGTGGCATCCTGAACCCCGGCAAGATCGTCCCCGCAACCGCGTTTTCGGCACCCTGAACGGCGGCTGCCCGAAACGCCCATACCGGGGACATGGCTACACCGGTTCCCCGCCGACAGCGCAAACCCGCCTGTAGGGTGCCCAACTTGTCTGTTCGTGCCGTATCCATGACCATCCGCAATCTGGACGCGTCCCCCCACCTGCGTTAGACAGGCCCGCATGACCACCCCGGACAACACGTCAAAACCAGCCAAGCCCGCACCAAACAGTCGCGACGCGCGGCTGAAGGCAGCCTTGCGGGCCAACTTGCAGCGGCGCAAGGCGCAGGCGCGGGACCGCGCAGACACAGGGTCAGGTAACGATAACGAGCACGAGCAGGACGAGGGCTGAACCATGGATGCGATACTGGTGCGCGGCGGCGCGGAACTGAACGGCGAAATCCCGATTGCAGGGGCCAAGAACGCCTGCCTGACCCTGATGCCGGCAACACTGTTGACCGACCAACCGCTGACCCTGACCAATGCGCCCAGGCTGTCGGACATCCTGACGATGACCACCCTGCTGCAATCGCTGGGGGCCGAGGTCCAGCCCCTGCAAGGGGGCCGCGTGTTGGCGCTGTCATCCCATGATCTGACCAGCCAGCATGCCGATTATGACATCGTGCGAAAGATGCGGGCGTCGATCCTGGTACTCGGCCCCCTGCTTGCCCGGTATGGCCATGCCGAGGTGTCCTTGCCCGGCGGCTGTGCCATCGGTGCGCGGCCCGTGGACCTGCATCTGAAGGCGATGGAGGCGATGGGCGCCCAGATGGACCTGCGCGACGGGTATGTGCACGCGACGGCCCCTGCGGGCGGCCTGCGCGGGGCGGTGATCGAATTTCCGTTCGTCTCGGTCGGGGCGACGGAAAACGCCCTGCTTGCGGCGACGCTGGCACGCGGAACCACGGAAATCCGCAATGCCGCGCGCGAGCCTGAAATTGTCGATCTGGCCCAATGCCTGCGCCGCATGGGCGCGCAGATCGAGGGCGAGGGAACCTCTACCATCAGCGTGCAGGGTGTCACCCAACTTTCGGGCGCCACGCACCCTGTGGTGACCGACCGGATCGAGCTTGGCACCTATATGCTGGCCCCTGCCCTGACCGGCGGGACGGTGGAATGCATCGGCGGCCGGATGGATCTGGTCGCGGCTTTTGCCGCGAAACTGGATGAGGCCGGGATCGAGGTGACGGAAACCGAACGCGGGTTGCGCGTCACCCGCAAGAACGGCCCTGCCCGCGCGGTCAATGTGGTGACCGAACCCTTCCCCGGCTTTCCGACCGACCTTCAGGCCCAGATGATGGCGCTTTTGTGTACCGCCGGCGGCACCTCGGTGCTGGAGGAACGGATATTTGAAAACCGTTTCATGCACGCGCCTGAATTGATGCGCATGGGGGCAAAGATCGACGTGCACGGTGGGACCGCCACCGTCACCGGCGTTGACCGCCTGCGCGGTGCGCCTGTCATGGCGACAGATCTGCGCGCCTCGGTGTCGCTGATCCTTGCCGGGCTTGCCGCCGAGGGCGAGACGCTGGTCAAGCGGGTCTACCACCTTGACCGCGGCTATGAGCGTGTCGAGGAAAAGCTCCGCGCGTGTGGCGCCAGCATAGAACGGGTCAAGGAATGACGGACGCACGATTCGAAGACGGTGCAGAACGCGCCCTGCGGTTGCGGGCCGAGGCCATCGAAGACATTGCGGTGCTGTCGGCGCTGGTGCAAGACGCCGTATTGCCCGCATCGGAAATGCGCTACGATTCCGGCAGGCGTCGGTTCGCGCTGCTGATAAACCGCTTCCGATGGGAGGACCGGTCGGCCGCCGAACGCCAGAACCGCCCCTATGAGCGCGTTCAAAGCCTGCTGGTGGTCAATGACGTGACAGCCGCCGCCACGCATGGCTTTGACCGCCGGGACGCGGATACCGTCCTGTCGATCCTTGCAATGTCATTCGAGCCGGGCGAAGACGGCACCGGCGCGCTGGTGCTCACTTTGGCGGGCGATGGCGCGCTGCGCCTGAAGGTCGAATGTCTTGACGTCACCTTGCAAGACGCCACACGTCCCTACATCGCGCCTTCACGGCACGCGCCCGACCATCCGCAAGACTGAGGTTCTGCCCCGTTCACGATGTGGATGTGCCCTGATAGGGGCGAACGCGACCGCACGCCCCAACTGCGCCGTTTGCGACATCATCACCGCTTGCATCGGCGCGCGTCCATCCGCTATCCGACGCCCAACCAACCGAGGACGAGCGATGCCCCAGTTCCTGACCACCACTGCCCTGGGCTTTGAGCAAGCCTTCACCGCCCTTCTGTCCATGAAGCGCGAGGATGCGCCTGACGTGGACGCCACGGTTGCGGCCATCATCGCTGATGTGCGGGCGCGCGGTGATGAGGCGGTGATCGAGCTGACCGCCCGCTTTGATCGACTGACCCTGACGCCCGACACGCTTGCCTTCACCAAGGCCGAGATTGACGCCGCGTGCGCCGCCGTGTCACCCGAAGACCGCGCGGCGCTGGAACTTGCAGCCGATCGTATCCGCGCCTACCACGCCCGACAGATCCCCACCGATGAACGCTGGACCGACGACACCGGCGCAAGCCTTGGGTGGCGCTGGTCGCCGGTTTCGGCAGCCGGGCTTTATGTCCCCGGTGGGCTGGCGTCCTATCCGTCCTCGGTCTTGATGAATGCCATTCCGGCCAAGGTCGCAGGGGTCGAACGGCTGGTCGTCGTTTGTCCGACACCGGGCGGGGTGGTCAACCCCTTGGTCTTGCTGGCGGCGCGCATATCTGGCGTGGACACCGTTTACCGCATCGGCGGCGCACAGGCGATCGCCGCACTGGCCTATGGCACGCAGACCGTCCAGCCCGTCGACAAGATCACCGGTCCCGGCAATGCCTATGTCGCGGCCGCCAAGCGCCGGGTATTTGGCAAGGTCGGCATCGACATGATCGCCGGGCCGTCCGAAATCCTGGTCATCGCCGATGCTGACAACGACCCGGACTGGATCGCGCTGGACCTGCTGTCGCAAGCCGAACATGACGAAAGCGCGCAATCCATCCTGATCACGCCGGACGCAGCCTTTGGGCAGGCCGTGGCCGACGCCGTCGCCAAACGCCTTGAGACACTGCCACGCGCGGCCATCGCG
This sequence comes from Gemmobacter sp., assembly GCA_030656535.1. GTDB lineage: Bacteria > Pseudomonadota > Alphaproteobacteria > Rhodobacterales > Rhodobacteraceae > JAUSPL01. The sequence goes on along the minus strand of JAUSPL010000151.1, from coordinate 1,530 downwards.
GGTGCAAGCTGGCGCGATTTCGGCGCCATCATCATCTGCCGCGACCTGACCGAAGCCGCCGCCCTGTCCAACCGCATTGCCCCCGAGCACCTTGAACTGTGCACCGCAGACCCCGAGGGCCTGAGCCAGCAGATTACCCACGCCGGAGCCATATTCCTTGGCGCCTGGACCCCCGAGGCGATCGGCGACTATGTCGGCGGCCCCAATCACGTCCTGCCCACCGCGCGGTCAGCCCGGTTCTCGTCGGGGCTGTCGGTGCTGGACTTTCTGAAACGCACCACGCTGGCGCGGATGACCCCCGAGGCATTGGCCGCCATCGGCCCGGCGGCCGAACGATTGGCCATTTCAGAAAGCCTGTCGGCGCACGGGCTTTCAGTTCGGGCGCGTCTGGACCGGCTGAACCGCTAGCGCAGCCACTGCGGGCGATATGGGCGCCCGATATGGCGTATCTGGCTTGCGGCCCGCGCGCCGGTCGGGCATCAATCGCGCAGAGCAAACGGAAATTGTCCATGAACCGCATCTGCCATATCGAGATCGACGATCAGGGGCTGGCCGCACCGACCCCGGCCATCGAGCAAGAACGCCGCGTCGCGATCTTCGATCTTCTCGAGGACAACTCGTTTGGCCTGCCCGCCCGCGACGACAAGGTAATCCCGCCCGGTCCCTACCGGCTAGGCCTGTCGATCCGCGAAGGCCGCCTTGTCTTTGATGTGGCGACAGAGGGTGCGGAAAAGGTCGGTGAGTTCCACCTGTCGCTTGGCCCGTTCCGGCAGGTGGTCAAAGATTACTTTCAGATCTGCGAAAGCTACTTTGACGCCGTGAAACGTCTGCCGCCCAGCCAGATCGAGGCCATCGACATGGCACGGCGCGGCATCCACAACGAAGGCGCCCGGGTGCTGCAAGAACGTCTGGAAAACAAGGCCAACGTCGATATCGACACAGCCCGCCGCCTGTTCACCCTGATCTGCGTCCTGCACTGGGGCTGACATTGGGCGCGTTTCCGCAGTCAGTCCTGTTCTGCTGCGACCACAACGCCGTCCGCTCGCCCATGGCAGAGGGGCTGATGAAGAAATTCTATGGCCAACGCGCCTATGTTCAATCGGCGGGTGTCAAGAATGACATGGAGGTCGACGGGTTTTCGGTGGCCGTCTGCCGCGAAATCGGGATTGAACTGGCCCGACACCGGTCGCGCAGCTTTGACGACATGCACAAATGGGGCGATGATCTGTCGCAGTTTGACCTGATTGTCGCGCTGTCTCCGGCCAGCCAGCATATGGCGCTGGATCTGACCCGCCATTCGCATCTGGATATCGAGTACTGGCCGATCCTTGACCCGACCGCACTTGGCGACGCGCGTGAGGCCAAGCTGGCGGCATATCGGCAAGCACGCGACCAGATCCGCGACCGGATGATCGCGCGGTTCGGTCCGCCCACCGAAACCTGATCCCAGTCCCGAACACGGCCACAGAGCCGGGAAGGCCCCGCGACGGGTCAAAAAGATCAGCTGTTCTTCTTGGCCTCGGCGGCGGC
>JAUSPL010000146.1 GCA_030656535.1 Gemmobacter sp. | reverse complement strand
TTTCTTGTGACGGGGCCGGGCAGGGACACAATCTATCGCAGCACGGTCTCTTCGCTGGGGTTGCGCGGTGCCAGCATCGCGTTTGAAGACATAACCGAAATCGAGCAAGCCGAGGAAATGCGGCGCGACTTCGTGGCCAATGTCAGCCACGAGCTGCGGACCCCGCTGACTGCGCTGGTCGGGTTCATCGAAACGCTGCGCGGTGCTGCGCGCGACGATCCAGCGGCCCGGTCGCGGTTTCTGGGCATCATGGAGCGGGAAGCCGCACGCATGAACCGGCTGGTGGGCGATCTGTTGTCGCTCAGCCGGGTTGAATCAGAAGAGCGGATGCGGCCCTCGGACCCCGTGGATATCACCGCATTGGTGCGTCAGGCGGCGGCAACGCTGCGCGGCCTGTGCGAGGATGCCGGGGTAAGCGTGACCGTCGAGGCACCCGCATCGCCCGTGATCATTCCGGGTGACGCGGACCAATTGACGCAGGTGCTGCACAACCTGATAGAAAACGCTGTGAAGTATGGTGGCAGCGGCGGTCGGGTTCAGATCTGCATCACCACCGAAGAACGGTCCGCCGTTCTGCGCGGCCCGGCGGTCAGTGTCGCGGTTCAGGATTTCGGCGACGGCATCGACACGATCCATATCGCGCGGCTGACAGAACGTTTCTACCGCGTCGACAGTCATCGCTCGCGGGAAAAGGGCGGCACCGGATTGGGGTTGGCCATCGTCAAACACATCATCAACCGCCACCGCGGGCGGCTCAAGATCGACAGCACCAAGGGGCAAGGCAGCCGGTTCACCATGCTGTTGCCAGCCGCGCTGCAAGTCGTCTGACCCGGGACATACACTGTCGTTTTCAGTCAGTATGGCGACCGGCGGGGTGAACCCGGGCTTCTGCTTCGGGTTTGCACAACCAGAGCACCCGGAACGGATAGAGGCGCGGGGTCGCAATCCGCCAATAAAGCCAGTGATCGAACTCGGGTGACCAGCGGTTTGGTGCCATGGAACCGATGATATGTGCGCGCAACGCCAGATCAGCCCGTGGGACACCATCAAAAGTCAGCAGGGTATCTGCTGATCCTTAACGCCTATAATCAGTATTATGTAATATATTGATCTGCAGGAACCCTCAATTCCCGATCATTCCCGACATGCACTGGACCGCAGCCCCAGCAAAGCGCTACATAGACCCAAGCCACGCAACAGGACCATGCCATGACCTTTTCCCGCTCTATCAAGATCGCGCCATCGATCCTGTCCGCCGATTTTGCCAACTTTGGCGCCGAATGTCAGGCCATCGAGGCCCAGGGCGCAGACTGGGTGCATGTTGATGTGATGGATGGTCACTTTGTCCCGAACATCACCTTTGGACCGGCAACCTGCAAGGCGATCCGTCCGCATATCAAAGGCGTCATGGATGTTCATCTGATGATTGCGCCGGTGGACGCGTACCTGCAGGCCTTTGCCGAGGCCGGCGCCGATATTATCACGGCGCATCTGGAGGCTGGCCCCCACATTCACCGCACCTTGCAAGCCATTCGCGGGCTTGGGAAAAAGGCGGGTTTGGCGCTGAACCCCGGTACTGGAACAGACAGTGTGGCGCATCTTCTGGACATGGTGGATCTGATCTGCGTGATGACGGTCAACCCGGGGTTTGGCGGACAGAAATTCATTCATTCCCAAGTGGATAAGGTGCGAACCTTGCGCAAGATGATTGGAGACCGCCCCATCCACATTGAAATCGACGGAGGCGTGACTGTGGATACAGCGCCTTTGGTTGCGGCTGCCGGGGCGGATGTTCTGGTGGCGGGGTCTGCGGTGTTTTCCGGTGGGTCGGTCGCCAACCCTGCGCCTTACGGTGAAAATATCCGCGCGATCCGGGCCGCCGCGCAGGCGGCGTGACCGACCACCTGCCCCATGCCGTCGGGTAATATATTCAATAGTTGCAATATGTGTGCGATAGGGTATAAAACCCATCATGCGCAAAACTGACAGCCCGTCTTCCGCGCCCCCGCATTCCGCGCCATAGGAACCGCCCATGCACCGCTTCTTCCCAATTCTGGTCTGGGGCCGGACGTATTCACGCGACACTCTGACCAACGATATGGTTGCGGCGGTGATCGTCACGATCATGCTGATACCGCAGTCGCTTGCCTATGCGTTGCTGGCGGGGCTGCCTGCCGAGGTCGGGCTTTATGCCTCGATTGCGCCTTTGGTGATCTATGCGGTGTTCGGCACCTCGCGCACTTTGGCTGTTGGGCCGGTTGCGGTGGCATCGCTGATGACGGCGGCAGCCGTCGGGCAACTGGCCGCGCAAGGCACGCCTGAATACCTTGGGGCTGCAATTGCGCTGGCCTTTTTGTCAGGCCTGATGCTGACCGTCATGGGGTTGCTGCGTCTGGGGTTTATCGCGAACTTTTTGTCACATCCGGTTATTTCGGGGTTCATCACGGCCTCGGCGCTGATCATCGCGGCGGGACAAGTGCCGCACATACTGGGAATTCAGGCCAAGGGTCACAACCTGCTGGATATGCTGGCGGCGATCGGTCGAAATCTGGACCAGATCAGTCTTGTGACCGTGGCGGTGGGTGTGCCTGCCACGGTGTTCTTGTGGTGGTCACGGTCGCGGCTACGAGCATGGCTGCGGTCACGCGGGGTCAGTGACGGCGCGGCCAGCGTGATCGCCCGGACAGGCCCCGTGCTTGCGGTCGCCGCGACCACGGCGGCCACCTGGGCCTTCAATCTGGCTGACCACGGCGTCGCGATCGTGGGGCAGGTGCCGATGGGGCTGCCAATGCCCACCCTGCCCCCGTTTGATCTTGGACTTTGGTCGCAGATCGCGATTCCCGCGCTGCTGATTTCCATCGTCGGCTATGTTGAAACCATTTCCGTTGCCCAGACGCTGGCCGCCAAACGTCGCCAGCGCATCGACCCGGATCAGGAACTGATCGCCTTGGGCACAGCCAATATCGGCTCGGCGTTGTCGGGTGGGTTTCCGGTCACCGGCGGTTTTGCGCGGTCGGTTGTCAACTTTGACGCGGGCGCGGAAACCCCGGCGGCGGG
>JAUSPL010000145.1 GCA_030656535.1 Gemmobacter sp. | reverse complement strand
GCCGCCGCCGTTTGCCGCCGACAGCATCCTGGAGGCGATCGACGCCGAAATGGAACTGATCGTCTGTATCACCGAAGGCATCCCCGTGCTGGACATGATGAAGGTCAAGCGCGCTCTCGAGGGATCAAAGTCCCGCCTTATCGGACCGAACTGCCCCGGCGTGATCACGCCCGGCGCGTGCAAGATCGGCATCATGCCGGGCCATATCCACAAGCGCGGCAGCGTGGGTGTTGTGTCGCGGTCCGGCACGCTGACCTATGAGGCTGTGAAGCAGACCACTGACCTTGGTCTGGGCCAATCTTCGGCTGTCGGTATCGGTGGCGATCCGATCAAGGGCACCGAACATATCGATGTGCTGGAAATGTTCCTGGCCGACCCGGAAACCCAGTCGATCATCATGATCGGTGAAATCGGGGGTGCTGCCGAAGAAGAAGCCGCGCAGTTCCTTGCGGATGAGAAAAAGCGCGGCCGCTGGAAACCGACTGCCGGGTTCATCGCTGGCCGTACCGCCCCCAAAGGCCGTCGCATGGGCCACGCTGGCGCCATTGTGGCCGGTGGCAAGGGCGACGCGGAAAGCAAGATCGAGGCGATGAAAGCCGCCGGTATCATCGTGGCCGACAGCCCGGCCGGGCTGGGCGAAGCGGTGATGAAGGCCATCAACGGCTGACGTCCGACCAACGACCGTTGCCGCGCGCCCGTCACAGGCGCGCGGATGATCCCCCCGGGAGTATACGACAATGAACGACCAGTCCCCGAACGACCGTTTCCATGCCTCCAGCTTCATGGACGGTGCAAATGCCGACTATATTGATCAGTTGCAGGCACGCTATGCCAACGACCCGGCATCAGTGGATGCCGGCTGGGCGGATTATTTCCGGGGTCTGGGCGAAACCGATGCAGATGCGACCCGGGCTGCCGCAGGGCCAAGCTGGGCGCGCGCCGACTGGCCGCCGCTGCCGACCGATGATCTGACCGCCGCCCTGACCGGCGAATGGGCCGCGCCGAAAGAGGCCCGGTCCGCTGGTGCAAAGATCTCGGCCAAGGCCGAAGAAAAGGGCCTGACCCTGTCGGACGCGCAGTTGCAGCGCGCCGTGCTGGACAGCATCCGCGCGCTGATGATCATCCGGGCCTACCGGATCCGGGGGCATCTGGTCGCCGATCTGGACCCATTGGGCATGCGCGACGACAAGCTGCACCCGGAACTTGATCCGAAATCCTATGGGTTTTCGGATGCCGACATGGATCGTCCGATCTTTATCGACAACGTTCTGGGTCTTCAAACCGCATCGATGCGGCAGATCATCGACATCGTGCGGCGCACCTATTGCGGGACCTTCGCGCTGCAATACATGCACATCTCTGACCCAGAGCAGTCGGCCTGGCTCAAGGAACGCATCGAGGGCTATGGCAAGGAAATCGCCTTTACCAAGGTCGGTCGCAAAGCGATCCTGAACAAGCTGGTCGAGGCCGAGGGATATGAAAAGTTCCTTCATGTGAAATACATGGGGACGAAGCGCTTTGGTCTGGACGGAGCCGAAGCGCTGATCCCGGCGATGGAGCAGATCATCAAGCGGGGCGGCGCCCTTGGGGTCAAGGACATCGTGATCGGCATGCCGCACCGCGGCCGTCTGTCGGTTCTGGCCAATGTCATGAACAAGCCCTACCGCGCGATCTTCAACGAATTCCAGGGCGGCAGCTTCAAGCCAGAGGATGTCGACGGTTCAGGCGACGTGAAATACCACCTTGGCGCATCCAGCGACCGGGAATTCGACGGAAATACCGTCCACCTGTCGCTGACCGCGAACCCAAGCCACCTGGAGGCCGTCAACCCGGTCGTGCTGGGCAAGGTCCGCGCCAAGCAAGATCAGATGAACGATACCGACCGCTCCATGGTTTTGCCGGTATTGCTGCATGGTGACGCGGCATTTGCCGGACAGGGCGTTGTGGCCGAAGGTTTCGGGCTGTCAGGTCTGCGCGGTCACCGGACCGGCGGCACCATCCATATCATTGTGAACAACCAGATCGGGTTCACGACAGCCCCGTCGTTCTCGCGCTCATCGCCCTACCCGACCGATATCGCCCTGATGGTCGAGGCCCCGATATTCCACGTCAACGGTGACGACCCGGAGGCCGTGGTCCATGCGGCCAAGGTCGCGATCGAGTTCCGGCAGAAGTTCCACAAGGATGTCGTGATCGACATCTTTTGCTATCGCCGATTTGGTCACAACGAGGGGGATGAACCGATGTTCACCAACCCCGCGATGTACAACCGGATCAAGAAGCACAAGACCACCTTGCAGCTTTATACCGAACGTCTTGTCGCCGACGGCCTGATCCCCGAAGGCGAGATCGAAGACTTGAAGGCCGCATTCCAGGCCCGGCTGAACGAAGAGTTCGAGGCAGGCAAGGACTACAAACCCAACAAGGCCGATTGGCTGGATGGACGCTGGAAAAACCTCAGCCGTGAAAAGCCTGACTATGACGCAGGCAGCACCGCAATCGCGCCCGACACCATGGCACAGGTCGGTGCAGCTCTGGTACGGATCCCGGAGGGTTTCGACATCCACAAGACCGTGGTGCGCCAGCTGGATTCCAAGTCCAAGATGTTCGACTCGGGCAAGGGTTTCGATTGGGCAACCGCCGAGGCCCTGGCTTTCGGGTCGCTGGTGACCGAGGGTTTCCCGGTCCGCCTGTCGGGTCAGGACTGTACGCGCGGCACCTTCAGCCAGCGTCATTCGGCCTTCATCGACCAGACCACCGAAGAGCGTCACTATCCGCTGAACGACATCCGACAGGGTCAAGCCAAGTATGAAGTGATCGACAGCATGCTGTCGGAATACGCTGTGCTTGGGTTTGAGTATGGGTTCTCGCTATCGGAACCCAATGCGCTGGTCATGTGGGAAGCCCAGTTCGGCGACTTCGCCAACGGCGCGCAGATCATGTTCGACCAGTTCATCAACTCTGGCGAAAGCAAATGGCTGCGAATGTCGGGCCTCGTCATGCTGTTGCCGCACGGGTTCGAAGGTCAGGGGCCAGAACACTCGTCGGCGCGTCTGGAACGGTTCCTGCAAATGTCGGCACAGGACAACTGGATCGTGGCGAACTGTTCTACGCCCGCCAACTATTTCCACATCCTGCGCCGTCAGATCCACCGCACTTTCCGCAAGCCGCTGGTGTTGATGACGCCCAAATCGCTGCTGCGCCATCCGATGTGTGTGTCGAACGCTGACGATTTCACCACCGGGTCATCGTTCCACCGCGTCTTGTGGGATGATGCGCAGAAGGGTCATTCAGACCTGACCCTGCGTACGGACGCCGAAATCAAGCGCGTGGTGATCTGCTCGGGCAAGGTCTATTATGACCTTCTGGCCGAACGCGATGCGCGCGGCGCGGATGACATCTATCTGTTGCGGCTGGAACAGTTCTATCCGTTCCCGGCGCTGGCGATGGTCAAGGAACTTGAACGGTTCAAGGATGCCGAAGTGATCTGGTGTCAGGAAGAACCCAAGAACCAGGGTGCCTGGACCTTTGTCGAACCCAACCTGGAATGGGTTTTGACCCGGATCGGCGCGAAACACAGCCGCGCGACCTATGTCGGCCGCACGGCCTCTGCGTCGCCGGCGACCGGGCTGGCCAGCCAGCACAAGAAACAGCAAGAGGCGCTCGTGAACGACGCCCTGACGATCGAAGGAAAGTAAGCCATGACCATCGAAGTCCGCGTTCCCGCCCTGGGCGAAAGCGTCACCGAGGCAACCATCGCCACCTGGTTCAAGAAACCGGGTGACGCGGTCGCAGTGGATGAGATCCTGTGCGAACTCGAAACCGACAAGGTGTCGCTGGATGTGCCATCCCCGGTGGCAGGCGTGCTGTCTGAAATCATCGCAGCCGAGGGCACCACTGTGGCGGCCAACGCCCTGCTGGCTCAGATCACCGAAGGCGCAAAAGGCACCGCTGCTCCGGCTGCGGCACCTGCCGCAACCGCCGCACCAGCCGAGCCCCCGGCAGCCGCCGCACCCGCGCGCCAGGATGTCGAAGATGCCCCGTCCGCCAAAAAGGCGATGGCCGAGGCTGGTCTTTCGCGCGACGACGTCACCGGCACAGGCCGCGACGGGCGCGTGATGAAAGAGGATGTGCAGTCCGCGCGTGCCGCGACCAAGGCTCCAACCGCCTCGGCACCACCCCCGGCGGCTGCGCCGCGCGCGCCGGTTCCAGCCGATGATGCGTCGCGTGAACAGCGGATCAAGATGACCCGCCTGCGCCAGACCATCGCCCGGCGGCTGAAGGACGCGCAGAATACCGCCGCCATGCTGACCACCTATAACGAGGTGGATATGTCGGCGATCATGGATCTGCGCAACGAATTCAAGGACGTGTTTGAAAAGAAGCACGGCGTGAAACTTGGCTTCATGTCGTTCTTTGTCAAAGCCTGCTGTCACGCCTTGCAAGAGGTCCCCGAGGTCAACGCCGAGATCGACGGTCAGGATGTCGTCTACAAGAACTACGTCCACATGGGCGTGGCTGTTGGCACGCCGTCTGGCCTTGTGGTCCCGGTCGTGCGCGACGCAGACCAGATGGGCTTTGCCGCGATCGAGAAGAAGATTGCCGAACTGGGTCTGCGCGCCCGCGACGGCAAGCTGTCGATGGCCGAAATGCAGGGCGGATCATTCACCATCTCGAACGGCGGGGTCTATGGGTCGCTGATGTCCTCGCCGATCCTGAACCCGCCACAATCCGGCATTCTGGGCATGCACAAGATTCAGGATCGCCCCGTGGTGGTCAAGGGCCAGATCGTCATCCGCCCGATGATGTATCTTGCGCTCAGCTACGATCACCGGGTCGTTGACGGCAAAGGCGCCGTCACCTTCCTTGTTCGGGTGAAAGAAGCTCTGGAAGATCCGCGCCGCCTGCTGATGGATCTGTAAACCCGGCCAGGGTGTGCACGGATTGCACACCCTGAACCGCCCCGGTAAGATGGGTCTATGGGCACATCGTTGCCAGAGGATGACATGACCGCAGAACTGACCGCCCTTACCCTTGCTGGCCTGCTGCAGATGATCCAGTTCCTGCTGTTTGCGGTGCCCGCAAACATGGAGCTTGGAACGGGTTACACCTCGGGGCCGCGCGACCGGCCGCCTTCACGGCAAATATCGGTGCTGACGGGCAGGCTGCAGCGTGCGCTGAACAACCACTTTGAAGGTCTGATCCTGTTCACCTTGGCCGTCGTGGTCATTACCCTGTCGGATCAGTCGACCCGCGTGACCCAGACAGCGGCCTGGGCCTATCTGGCGGCCCGGGTTCTGTACATTCCGGCCTATGCCTTTGGCCTGCGTCCTTGGCGTTCGGCCATCTGGGGCGTGGGCTGGGTCGCCACTTTGATCATGTTGTTGGCAGCCCTGATCTGATGATCTGTCTTGATGCAAATATTTGCGTGGGTATGGCGGCTCCATCACTGGCCCTGCCGCCTCGGGGGTCAAAAGACCGCCCGACCTTCCGCTGAAAACCCAGGAGACCCAAAATGGCTCAGTTCGATCTCATCGTCATCGGTGCCGGCCCCGGCGGCTATGTGTGCGCCATCCGTGCGGCCCAACTGGGCCTGAAGGTGGCCTGCGTCGAAGGGCGCGACACGTTGGGCGGCACCTGTCTGAACGTGGGCTGCATCCCGTCCAAGGCCCTGCTGCATGCCAGCCACCAGTTGCATGAAGTTCACGAAAACTTCGAAAAAATGGGCCTAATGGGCGGGGCACCAAAGGTCGACTGGGCGAAAATGCTGGCCTACAAAGACGACGTTATCGGCCAGAACACCAAGGGCATCGAGTTCCTGTTCAAGAAGAACAAGGTCACCTGGCTGAAAGGCTGGGCAACGATTCCCGCCGCCGGTCGGGTCAAAGTCGGCGACGAGGTGCACGAGGCGAAACATATCGTGATTGCCACCGGCTCCGAAGCATCGTCCCTGCCCGGCGTCACCGTGGACGAAGTCACCGTTGTCACCTCGACGGGGGCGCTGGAACTGGGATCCATCCCCAAGACCATGGTCGTCATCGGTGGCGGCGTGATCGGGCTTGAACTTGGCTCGGTGTACAGCCGTCTGGGCACGGAGGTCACGGTGATCGAATACCTGGACGCCCTGATCCCCGGTAATGACGCCGAAATCGCCAAAAGCTTTGAGCGGCTGTTGAAAAAGCAGGGGCTGAGCATCCTGACTGGCTGTGCGGTGCAAACCGTGACCTCGGCCAAGTCGCAGGCTGTCGTTGCCTACAAGAAGCGCAAGGACGATAGCGCGCACGAGATCACGGCCGACGTGGTTCTGGTTGCGACCGGGCGCAAGCCTTTTGTCTCGGGCCTCGGGCTGGATACGCTGGGTCTGGAAATGACCAAGCGCGGGCAGATCGCGATCGACGGCCACTACGCAACCAGCATCAAGGGCATCTATGCCATCGGTGACGCGGTTCCCGGTCCGATGCTGGCGCACAAGGCCGAAGACGAAGGCATGGCCGTCGCCGAAATCATTGCAGGTCAGGCAGGCCATGTGAACTATGGCGTCATCCCGGGCGTGATCTATACGCATCCCGAGGTCGCTTCGGTTGGCCAGACCGAAGAACAATTGAAAGAGGCAGGCCGTGCTTACAAGGTCGGCAAATTCCCCTTCATGGGCAACGCCCGCGCCAAAGCGAACTTCGCCGGCGACGGCTTTGTCAAGATTTTGGCGGACAAGACAACCGACCGTATCCTGGGGGCCCATATCATCGGACCGGGCGCAGGCGAT
>JAUSPL010000125.1 GCA_030656535.1 Gemmobacter sp. | reverse complement strand
ATTGGTTCGCCAGAATGTCCCGTCGCACAAGCCCATACAGGTGGACCCTCCGCAGGGTTGCCGCCTTGCCCGACGACCGCTGAGCAATCGGGCACAGATACCGATGTTCTGCCCAGGTCGACGCACGTGACCCGTTTCCCGCCTCACAGGTGTTGGCAGGCCTGCCGGTCAGGGTCGGCGCCCCGAACCCCCATGTTTTTCGGGCGATGCAATGGGTAGGTGGGCTGCTCTGGTCCCGTTTCGTGTGGGGTTTGGCTGCGAATTCCGCCAGCACGGCGTCCGTCTCGGCGCCAAGCGTGCGGCTGGGGTCAAGCGGGCGCAAGGGCAGGCCGTCGAAGCGGAGCGCCGAGTGCTAGACCACGATGCGACCCAATTCGGGGTGATCTTGCTATGCAGGGCATCCCGGGCGTGCATGTTGGGGTCGTTCATCACCTCTTCCAGTGTGCGGACGGGGGCGCAGGCGACCTTGGTCGCCATCAGGGTGGTGAACACCTCTTCCTTGGTGCGGGTCGAGGTCCAGGCGCTGACGATGGCATCCATCTCGTCCATCGCGGCCACGCGGGTTTTCAGGGATAGGAATCGTGGGTCTTCGGACAGTTCCGGTCGACACATCACAGCGGTCAGCGCGCGCCAGTGAACTTTGCCGACACAGATGATGGCGATATGGCCGTCCGAGGTGCGGTAGACGTCATGGGGGGCCTCGGCCAAACCGCCGTGGCGGTTTCCGGTGCGAGGCGGGGGCGGAGTTTCGGACCCCAGTTGCCCTCAGGCCATACCCCGAGACCAAGACAGCGACGGATAGACCGCGTCCTGCATCGCGACCTCCAGCCTGCGCGCGATGCCGGTGGTGGCGCGTTTATGAAGGGCGGTCATGATGGCGCCGTACAGGTGGCCCCCTGCAAAGAAATCGCACAGCGCGGGGCCTGCCTTGGCAGGCGGACGGTCCGCAAAGCCGGTGGTATGCGTGACGCCCATCATCACCTGTACGGTCAAATCCATCGCCGGATAGGATTTGTAGGGGCCGTCGCTGCCAAACCCCGAACTTGCAGCGTAGATCAGCCGCGGATTGCGCGCTTGCAGGGTATCCGCAGCAAGGCCAAGCCGCGCCATCGTGCCGGGGGCATAGTTTTCGACCAGCACATCGGCGTGGTCGATCATTGCCAGCAATGCGGCCTTGCCCTCGGGCGACTTGAGGTCGAGTGTCACACACCCCTTGCAGCCGCTCAGCATCGCAAAGGGCAGCGCCGCCCCTCCGACCACACCGCGACGGCGCAGGGGCTCGCCGCCCGGTGGTTCGACCTTGATGACCCGCGCCCCGCGGCCGCCATCAGGAACGTGGCATAAGGACCGTGATAGTTTTGGCTGAGGTCAGCGACAGTGATCCCCTGCAGCGGCGGGTGCGAAAGGTCGATAATGCGTGGTCTTTTTGAATTGGCGACGGCAGGCGGACCGATCATGCCTCCGCCACATTTCCTGATCTGCGCCATGGCCAGGAAGGCCGTGAATGGTCCTTTCGATCAAGACGGATAGCTGCCAAAGATCACTGACCAACGGATGCCCCAAGCAAGTGCCGTGGATCTGACCCGGACGCGCCAGATCGGCTTCTGCGTTGCTATGCGCGGTTTTCCAGGCGGGATTGTCTTGCGTTTCGCGGCATTCCAATACCTGATTCCCAAGGGCGGCCATTGGGGCAACAACAGGGTCCTCGACATAGCCAATCAACCCAATCATTACACCATTAACGGTTTCGATCAAATAACCGAAGGAGTTTAAACATGGCAGGAAAGTATTTCGACGAACTTCAGGTTGGGCAAACGTTCCAGCACGAAATCCGTCGCACGATCACGGAAACCGACAACGTGTGGTTCAGCGCGCTGACCCACAACCCGGCATATCTGCATCTTGATGAAGAATACTGCCGTACCCAAACGGAGTTCGGTCAGCGCATCGTGAATTCGGCGTATTTGCTGGCGCTGATGGTCGGGATCTCTGTCGGGGAAACCACTTTGGGCACCGCCGTCGCCAATCTTGGCTGGGATGAGGTGCGGTTTCCAAAGCCCACGTTCCACGGCGACACCATTCGCGTGGAAACCGAGATCATTGACCTGCGCGAATCAAAATCGCGACCGACGCAAGGGATCGTCACATTTCTGCATCGGGCCTACAATCAACGCGGTGAACTTGTGGGCCATTGCAAACGTAGCGGGCTACAGCTGAAGCGCCCGGTCAAAGGGCCTGACGCATGACGGCGCGTTCCTATCTGTTCTTGCCCGGTGACAGCGAAAAGAAACTGGGCAAGGGGGCGACGTCGGGATCAGACGCTTTGATCCTTGATCTGGAGGATTCGGTATCGCCCGACCGCAAGGCCGTCGCGCGCGGAATGGTGTCAGAATATCTGGCCGCCCATGACGGGGCCAAGCAGGAACTTTGGGTAAGAATGAACCCGTTGGCCGAAGGCGGTCTGGATGATCTGGTCGCCGTGGTGCGCGGGCGGCCTTACGGCATCATGGTGCCCAAGGCCGATCACCCGTCAGAACTGGTCAAGATCAGCCATCTGCTGGACGCACTGGAGCGCCGCGACGGTGTTACCCGCCCTATCCGGCTGTTGCCCG
>JAUSPL010000120.1 GCA_030656535.1 Gemmobacter sp. | reverse complement strand
CACCGTCAACATCGAGCTGGCCAGAATGTTCAGCACGGTTTCAGCCGCAGACGATCCAAGCCGTTCGGCCAATGTGTCAGGCAGCAGCGGCGGCAAGAATGCCGCAAGCAACGCCGTGATCACCCCCACCAAACCGAAAAGCGAAATCCGCACCCAGATCTGGCGGAAAAATTTGCGCAGGTTCCACGTCCATATTGATGGCATAGGGTCCCTATGGATTTCGGATCACATGTCATCGACCGGGGCGGTGTATCCGCCCCGGCCTGCTAGATCACACGGTAGGATCAGTTGCGCGCTTTGTCGACCATCTTGCCTTTGGAAATCCAAGGCATCATCGCCCGCAGCTTTTCACCGACCTTTTCGATCTGGTGCTCGTCGTTGATGCGACGTGTCGCCTTGAAGAACGGCTGACCCACAGCGTTTTCTTGCATGAAGTCGCGCACGAATTTGCCGGTCTGGATGTCGGTCAGCACTTCTTTCATGCGGGCCTTGGTTTCGGCATAAGGCAGGATGCGCGGGCCGCTGACGTATTCGCCATATTCGGCCGTGTTCGAGATCGAGTAGTTCATGTTGGCGATGCCGCCTTCATAGATCAGGTCCACGATCAGCTTTACCTCGTGCAGGCACTCGAAATAGGCCATTTCGGGCTCGTAGCCCGCTTCGACCAGGGTTTCAAAGCCCATGCGGATCAGCTCGACCAGACCGCCACACAGCACGGCCTGTTCACCGAACAGGTCGGTTTCGCATTCCTGACGGAAGTTGGTTTCGATGATGCCCGAACGACCGCCCCCGATAGCCGAGCAATACGACAGGCCCAGTTCCAGCGCGCGGCCGGTCGCGTCATTGTGCACGGCCACCAGGCAAGGCACGCCGCCGCCCTTGACGTATTCGCCGCGCACGGTGTGACCGGGGCCCTTGGGGGCCATCATGATGACGTCGATGCCCGGCTTTGGCTCGATCAGGCCAAAATGCACGTTCAGACCATGGGCAAACGCAATCGCCGAGCCTTCGCGCAGGTTGTCATGGACGTATTTCTTGTAGGTTTCAGCCTGCAGTTCGTCGGGCATCGTGAACATGATCAGATCGCACCAAGCAGCGGCGGCCGCGATATCCATGACCTTCAGGCCTTCGGCTTCACACTTCTTGGCCGATGCCGAACCGGGGCGCAGGGCGACCACAACGTTCTTGGCGCCGCTGTCGCGCAGGTTCAGCGCGTGGGCATGGCCCTGGCTGCCATAGCCAAGGATCGCGACCTTCTTGTCCTTGATCAGGTTGATGTCGCAGTCACGGTCATAATATACGCGCATCGCAGTGTTCCTTTTGTGCCATTATGCTGGGCAGAATAGGGACTTCACCGCAGATGTCTGTTCAAACTTCACGAAATTTCCAAAATTTCAGTGACTTTCATGTCGAAATTTTGGATTTTACGAAATTTTCATTCCATGCAATGCGGCAAACGGTTCATGTCACCCCGCACCGCAGCCTTGCCCCGCATGATTGCTGTGCCCGAGTGCCCGGGATGGGCTGGCTTTCACTGGCTCTGACCCGACGACGGCGCGGCGCGGCCTGGCTCCATCTGGCCAGATGCCTTGGCCAAGAGCGGGGGCCAGCGCCCGTCCCCTACAGAAAGACGGCCCCGTTGCACATCCGGACCCACGCCCGCTGATGTCACGGTTTGACGGCAGACACGAAACTTGCAATGACTGTCATTCGTGATTTCACCATTTGGCGGATTATTCATGCTTGACGACACCGACCGTCGCCTTCTGCGGAACTTGCTGGCAGATGCTGCGGTGGCGACAGCAACGCTGGCTGAACGCGCGGGAGTCACCACAGCCACCTGTTGGCGCAGGTTGGAACGGTTGCGCGCGGCGGGGGTGATCCAAGGCGAAGAGGCGGTCATTGACTGGCGGCAATTGGGCTATGAGGTCGAGGTGTCGCTGCGCTTCACGCTGGACAAGACCCATCCCCGTTCGTTTGACGAATTCATCGCGGCGGCCCGGAACGTGCCCGAAGTGATCGGGATCGAGACATTTCTGGGTCGGGTCGATGTGCGTCTTAACGTCATTGCGCGCGACATGCGGCATTACCAAGAGGTGTACCGCGACCGGATATTGTCGCTGCCCCATATCGCCGACATCGAGGCGTTGATGCTGGTTGCCACGATCAAGGACGAGGGGGCATTGCCGGTATGATCGACCTCGACGACACCGATCGCGCCTTGCTGCGGGCGCTGTCTCGCGATGCAGGGCAAAGCGCGGGGGCCTTGGGACGTGCGCTGGGGCTATCGCAACCGGCAACGTGGCGCCGCGTTCGCAGGCTGGAGGACGCGCGCGTGCTGGCCGGACGCCGAATCGTGGTCGACCGCGAGGCGCTGGGTTTTGGCGTCACGGTATTCCTGGGCATCAAGTTGGCGACCAAAGGGCGGGTCAGCCTGGAGGACTTTGAGCGTGCGGTGACGGCCATCCCCGAAGTTCAGGTGGTGCAGCATGTGCTTGGCCTGTTTGACTACCGCCTAAGGGTCGTTGCGCGTGATCTGGCAGATTTTGAACGCGTGTTGCGGCGCCGGATCATGACACTCCCCGCCGTAGGGCAGGTCGAGGCAAACGTATTGCTGTCAGAGGAACGTCGCCCGGGGCCGCTGGGCTAGCCCTGCGGCATCAGCCGTTCTGCATGCGGTCGATGTAGCTGCGCATCTGCTCGTTTTGTTCGCGCGCGTTGCGCAACCCGTCCATCGCGGCGCGCAATTCTGCCTCGGTCTGCGACAAGCGATTTGTCAGGTCGGCCTCGCGGGTCTGAAAATACTCGATCGCCTCGTCCCGCGCCTCTTCCGCCTCGTGCAAGCCCTGCGCAAGGCGGTCAAGCTCGCTCATGTCGCCGCCAGCCGTGCTCGTAAAGCGGTGCAAGAACCAATAGGCCAGCCAGCCAAGCACAAACGCAATGAACAGAATGATCGCAATGGCGAAAATGAATTCGGTACGGTTCATGGCGGGGTCCTACCTGTCGCCCGGTCGGCGTTGAGGTCGCAGCGTGATGGACTGCGGAGCAGCGGAAACAAAGGGGTCCTGATCGACGGCAGCGGCGGATGGTGTCGGTCCCGCTGGCGGGGCAGCATCGGATGCAGCAGTCCCGGACGGTGCGGGCAGGATTACCGGACCTGACGCGCCACCGCCAGCCGTTCCCGACACGATCGGGGCAGATGAACCTACATTTGGTGCAATGTCGCCAGGTTGGCCCGCAGCGGGTGGCTCTGCGCCGGGTGGCAAGACGACGGGAGGCGCCGTCTCTGCAGGCTCTGGGTCAGCGCCGCCGGCTGCGCTACCTTCGGACACCGCCGCATCAGAGGCAGGCGCGGGGATCAGCGGGATCTCGGTTACAGGTGGCTCATCAACAGGAAATTCGCTGGCCGCTGCTTCAGAGGGCGGCGCGGTGACCGCGGGTGTTTCGATCCCAGGCGCCTCGGTCGCCGCAGAATCTGCGTCGGCGGCCGTCGGGTCTGTGGCTGCCGGGTCTGTGGCTGCCGGGTCTGTGGCCGCTGCTTCGCCCGATTGTGACGGCGGGGCGGTGCTTTCGGCAGACGCGGCCTGATCGGCCGCGTCGCCTTCGGCGGGGGGCAGGTCAGTTGGTCCGTCGGTTGTGGCGGCGTCCGAACCCTCTGCGGGTGCGGGCGCCACCCCATCATCTTCGGTGGCAGGCGATTCGGTGGCAGGCGCAGAGGCGTCGGTTTCTACAGGCGGGACAAGCGCAGCCGGGCGCGGCCGGGGGGCGGCGCCTTCGGGGATGACAGGGCCAGTTTGCGCATCGCCGGTTGCGTCGTCCGAAGTGACGTCTGCCCCTGCGTCGTTTTCGAAGTCAGGGCGGGGTTCGGGCGTCACGGCATCCAGACCTGCGGCGCCTTCGGTGTTCAGCCTGTCATCCCCTGCGGCATCATCCATTCCGGGGTCTTCTTTGCCACCACTTGCTGCGTTGGGGTCCTCTGCAGCAGGAACCGCGCCCTCCGTCGCGCCCGGCAACATCACGGCGGTATCCGACTGGGCCTC
>JAUSPL010000111.1 GCA_030656535.1 Gemmobacter sp. | reverse complement strand
CTCGGATTCGGGTGTCTCTCTCAGCTCCTTTGTCTCTCGCGCCAGATCCGCCTGTTCGGCATCGGTTTGCGAACTGACCGAGACATACTCGCCCGCGGCCATCGACATCGCACCCGCCACCAGACCCGCTAGCCCCGCAATCAGGATCTCGGGGCGGCCTGAACCTGCAGCAGCAACCCCGACCACCAGACTTGCTGTCGAGACAAGCCCGTCATTGGCCCCGAGGACTGCGGCGCGAAGCCAACCGATGCGATGCACCATGTGGATTTCGGAGTGGGACAGTCTGCTCATGTGTTTGGTCCGTTCAATTGGGGTAGCATTCGGGGTGGCGCTACAGCCTTGGCCGCAGCACCTGGCCTGATACGCAGCGCCCTGAGCGCGTTCAGGATCACCGCGACGTCGATCAATTCCTGCAACAGCGCACCTTGAACGGGCGTCAGATATCCAAAGGCCGCAGCGATCATGCCAAGAATCGACAGGCCGATCCCGGCCACAACGCTTTCCAGTGCGATCTTGCGGCTGCGCTGCGCGATCTCGATGCCCGGCAGCAGACGGTTCAGATCATCGACAAGCAACACCACATCCGCCGCCTCGGCGGATGCCGCCGCACCGCGCGCGCCCATGGCAACGCCGACATCTGCGGCGGCAAGGGCTGGCGCGTCGTTCACACCGTCGCCCACCATCATCACCGGGCCCCTTTTGTGCTCGGTCAGCACCAGCAGAACCTTCTGATCCGGGGTCAGATCAGCGCGGACCCCGTCCAGACCCAGCCCGTCTGTGATGACGTCAGCCACCGCACGGCGGTCGCCGGTTGCCAGCAGGATGCGGCTGATGCCCAACCTGCGCAGCCCTGCAAGCAGGTCCGCAGTGCCCGAACGCAGTGAATCGGCCATGACAATGTGGCCCATCACTTTGCCGTCAACGCCCAGCGATACGACGACCGACCCTGCCGTGATATTGGCGATTTCGGCGTCGACGACCCCAACCTGCGCCGCGACAAAGGCGGTGCCCCCAACCCAGACCTGCCGCCCCTCGACGGTGCCTGCAACACCTTCGCCAGGGGTCTCAACCACGTTTTGCGGGATCGACAAAGGGGCCCCCTGCCCCTGCGCCGCCGCGACGATGGCTTGGGCGATGGGGTGTTTGGATGCCTGATCCAGCGATGCCGCAAAATGCAGGATATCCTCCTCGGACATCTTGCCAAGCGTGATGATCGATACGATCTGCGGCCGCCCATCAGTCAGCGTGCCTGTCTTGTCGAGGATCAGCGTCTTGATCCGCGCCAGCGCCTCCAGCGGTTTTGCGCCCTTGATCAGCACGCCAAAATGGGCCGCCCGCGACAATCCTGCAACCAGTGCCACCGGAACGGCCAGGATCAGCGGGCACGGCGTTGCCACGACCAGAACCGCCACGGCGCGGATCGGATCCCCGGTGAACCACCACGCGGCTGCGGCCAGCGTGACCGTCACGGCCAGAAACAACAGCGACCAGCGGTCGGCCAGCCGCGCCATCGGGGCCTTTGACGCCTGCGCCGCCTCGACCAGCCGGACGATTCCGGCATAGGTGCTGTCGGCGGCCCGCCGGGTTACGCACAGGTCGAACGCATCGCCCGCATTGGTTGACCCGCTCATGACATCGTTGCCTTTGGTCAGACGGGTCGGCATGGACTCGCCCGTCAATGCCGACTGGTCCAGCATTGCGGCGCCACTCTCCACCGTGCCATCGTTCGGGGCCACATCGCCTTGCCGGATCAGCAGCAGATCGCCGGGGGCGATGTCGTCCAGTGGCACTTCATCCAGCGCGCCGTTGCGATGCCGGGTGGCCGTCCGCGGCACGCGAGACAACAGATCGCTCATCTCGCGGCGGGCGCGACCCTGGGCATAGCTTTCCAGAAACGTGCCGCCCGAATACATCAGGGCCACCACCGCCGCCGCCAACGTCTCGCCAAACAACAGCGCTGCCGACATTGACAGCGCCGCCACGATATCAAGGCCGACGTCACCCCGCCAAAGGCTGCGCACGATCTCGACCACCAAAGCCGCAAGAACCGGAAGAACGCCCGCCGTCCAGACGAAGGTGGCAAGGTCCGTCCGCGCGCCGAGCCACAGGCCCACACCGACACACAGTCCCAAAAGCGCGATGGCCATCAGGGCAACATTCAAACGATCATGCAGCAAGGGTTTCAAGAAACTTTCACCTTTTGGGTCCGGGTGGGCGCTGAAACGTCTTCGAACAGCCGTCCGACGCGCGTTTGACAAAGTTGGCCACCCTCACGGTCAATGAACAGGGCATCCAGATTGTGCCTGCGCGCCAGTGTCGCACCTTGCAGGCGTCCCGTCACCATCAGCGCTGTCGCCCAGGCATCCGCGGCCATGCAGGTCTTTGCCACGACCGTGACCGAGGCGGGCCCCGTTGCAACGGGGCCGCCGCGCGCGGGGTCCAGGGTATGCGACAGCTTGCGCGTGCCCACCTCGACCCAATGCCGATAGTCGCCGGATGTGGCGATGGCGGCATCTTGCAGGGCGACAATCGAATGCGGCGCCCTTTCCCCATGATCGGGCCGCTCTATGGCGACGGTCCAGGGCGCACCGTCCGGCTGAACACCGATAGCCCGCAACTCGCCATCAATGGCAACCAGCGCGCCCGTGATGCCAAAAGAGTCCGCCACCTCGGCCAGCCGATCCACGCCGTATCCCTTGGCGATGCCCGACAGATCAAGGGTCAATGGACCGTGCTTGCGTGCCCTGCCTTTTTCAAGATCAAGCTCCAGCAGATCATGCGCCGGGCGGCGAGCGATGGCCAACGCCGCGCGAATGGCCGCCTCGCTGGCCTGCGCTGGCCCAAAGCCCCAAGCGGCAACAGCATCGCCCAGGCCGATGTCAAACGCCCCGCCCGATGCACGGCCAATCTCCAGTGCGGCGACCAGCACCGCCATAAGGCGGGATGGCACGTCGACCCAGACATCGGGTTGGGACGCGTTAAGGCGCATCAGATCGCTGTCCGGCTTCCAGGTGGACATCTGGGCATCGACCTCGGTCACTGCCGCCTGCATCGCCGCCGCAACCGGGGTCATATCGAACGCGGGCGGCATGTGGAACAGCGCCTGCCAGCGCGTGCCCATGGTGGGGCCGTTTGGTGCGTGACGCACAAGGTCAGTAAACATCTTCGACATAGCGCCCCTTCGCTTTCAAGATCGCAGGTGTCTGACCGTGCGGCGCCAGAATATCGGTCAGCGCCTCGGTCACGCCTGCAGCCATGCCACGCCCCCCGCAGACCAGAACCTGCGCCCCATCCTGGATCAATTGCGCGATCCGCGCACCATCATGGCGCAGCGCGTCCTGAACATAGCTCCGCTTTGCGGTCCGCGAAAATGCCGTGGTGACCGAGGCAAGCCGACCGTCGGCCAGCCACGCGGCCATCTCGTCGCCATAAAGCAAGTCGCTGTCCGGATGTCTTGCGCCGAACCACAGATGCATGGGGCGGTGCGCTGCGTTTGCCCGTGCAAAGCCTGCCAATGGCCCGATCCCTGTCCCGGCCCCGATCAAGATGACAGGTGCGCGCCCCCACCCGGGCCGGAAATCGGGATTGCGCCGGATAAAAGCACGCACCGTATCTCCGGGTGCCAGGTCGAGCAGTTGCCCAGAGCACAGGCCGCCGGGAAAGCGGCTGACACAAATCTCGGCAAATCCGTCACTGCCTGCAGAGCCCAGCGAATAAAATCGCGGGATCAGCGATCCATCGGGAAGGATCGCCAGCAGATCACCCGCAGCAAAGCCCCCCAGACCGCGCCCGGTCAGACGGTGCCAGAGGGGACGGCTTGGCAAAGCAAAGCGCAAAATCGCGGTAGGCGCCTGCACGTCGCCCCCATAGTCGCGGCGCGAAATCAGCGTCAGCGATACGCTGGAAGGCATTGACGGCTGGTGGTTCAACGCCAACGGCACCCCGACCGCCGCGCCAAGATCGCGACCCCACTGCGCGAAGTCCTGCGGCGACTGGCGGTCCACCGTGTCCAAAGGCAGCAGCATCGGCCACCCCTTGTCACTGGCCACTGTAGCTACTTTGCGCGCATAGCTGCAAAACGCCGGGAAGCTGCGATCGCCAAAGCCAAGGACGGCCAGTGGAATGGCCGGGCCTTCGGGCAGCGCGGAAAGCCGGTCAAGAAATCCCTTGGCCGAGGCCGGTGCCACACCATCACCGTATGTGGCCGCCAGCACAACAATGCGTTTTGCGCGACAATAGCGGTCGGGGGCGAACGCCTGCATGGGTGCCACATGCACGCGCAGACCGGCGGCTGTCAGCGCAGCCTGCAGCGTTGCGGCAAACCCCCATGTGCTGCCACCTTCGCTGCCGACCAAAAGGATCGTGTCGGCCTGGCCTGCGGCCACAATGCCGTCCAGACGGGGCCGCCCCCGTCGCCCGGCCACCCACATCCAGACCCCGGTTCCGGCCATGACGGGCACGCCAAGCGCCATCAACCCCAGGATCAGGCCCAGCACGGCAGCCCCCCGTCCGGTGTGCAGCATGTAGATCGTCTCATCCACGGTTTCCCACGCCCCGGTATCGGCCCATGCCACGACCAAGCCCGTGCCCTGATCAAGATAGCCTTCGCCCACAGAGGTTTTCAGCGCATAGGCATCGGTCAGATCGCCGGGCGCCGGAAACGTCAGGTCACGCAGGGCCGAGACCGGCGTATCGCGCAGCGCAGGCATGTCAGCCAGCGCCACCCCGGTCTGGCCACTGACGGCCGGCATCCGCGGCGGACCGGCACCCTCGGGCACAAACCCGAAGGTCGACGCCGTCATCCACAGCGCGGTCAGCGATGACAGCAGCAAACCGGCCACGGAAATCCGCGCGATTTCCACATGCAGCCGTCCGGCCAATGGCCCCTTCAGACGGGCAAGCACCTTACGCCAGCCCCCCGCGCGCCTTGCCACCAATGACAGGCCCGACAGCGCCAACACCAGCATTGCCGCCGCACCTGCCGCCATCACAATCCGCCCGGTATCGTCCAGAAAAAGCGACCGGTGCAGGTTTTTCAGCCAACGCTCAAAGGGGGACGCGTCCGCACTGGCAACCCCCGCCCCCGTGGCCGGGTCGATGACCGCAGCACCAGGGATGCCGCCCTCAAACCAATAGGCGGTGATCGCACCCGACGGCGCGCGCCGGATCTGCTCGACGCCGGGGTGGACCGCCTTGATCCGCGAGGCCAGCGTGGCCACGCTCAGCCCGACCTCGGCCTGTGCAGGGGTTCGCGCAGCCTCTATTACCGGAAAGACCGACAGTGCGGCCCCCGACAGGGCCAGCACCACCAGCAACAGTGCAGCAATCAGACCGGGCCATCGATGCAAGGAACGGATCATGGCAGCCCCCTTACATGTCGTAAGCGAAAGAGGCGATGTAGCGCCGACCGGGCGTTGCCTGCCCTGCCCCCGCAATGGTCAGAGGCACCGCGACTTCAGAAGGGCTGTCGCGCATATCTTCAACCGCGGCGTCCATGTGCAGCACATAGCCTGCGTCAAACAGCGCATCGGCGAGGTCAAGCGTGACCGTCAACTCACGGCCCGCGCCCACGCTGGCGCCGGTGATCCCGTTGATCTCAGCCGTATTTCCGGCAGTGGCGCGGTACCAGTCGCTCAGATGCTCATAGTACTTCGACTTGCCCCCCGCCATCCACAGGCTGCCCTGATAGGCCCCCTGCGCATCGGTCACATAGATCGCGACGTAGGCCCCGTCACCGCCATAGGCGCTCATGATCGTTGTCAGTGTAACTGGTCGGGCCAGCGCGAGGCTCGGGACGAAAAGGGCCGTTGAAACGGCCAGAGCGGCAAAAAGTGTTTTCATGATATCTCTCCGGTGATGCGGCTATTGGGGCAAGCGTTGCGCCCGTATCCTGATACCAGCCTGACCCGTACGCTGAATTGCGTTCAGCTTGGCGTCAGGCCGCGGTCTGCTGGTGCTGGGTCCCCCGCCACTGGAGCACGGTTGCCAGGACATGGAGTGCTCGGACATGGGCGGGATAGGACGAACCAGTCAGTTCACCTTGACCTGCGGCGCAAGCCCGGTGCCAAACAGTCCATTGGCGGGCGGTGCCACAGTTCCTGCCGGTGCAGGATTAGCAACGCCCGAGCGTCCCTTGCCTTTGTGTTTGACTTTGTCGTCATCCTCGCGGTCGTCGTCATCCTCGCGGTCGTCGTGGTCGTCATCGTCGTCATCGTCGTCATCGCTATCGCTGCTGGCGAGGGTCAACACGGCATCGCGACTGCCATCCGTATCCGCCCGGACATGCGGGGCGGCTACAAGATTGCCGGAATCGCGCACGGCCCCGATGGCCGGAATGGTGGCCAGTGCGGCCAGCGCCGTGGTTGTTACAAGAAGGGCGCGCAGGGTGGTCATGGGTGTCTCCTTTGGTTGAACCGATGACAGGGGAATCGCACGGCGGCCTGATCGTTTCCTGACGGACCTGCGATTTCTGCTTCAGCCAGCCGTCAGAAAAATGCGGCCCGCCGGGGAAGCGGGCCGCCAGGTGCGGGCCAGAGGGACGACAGACCCGATGATATGGTTTCAGATGCGGCGCTGTCAGGCGAATTCGCCCGGCTCAGTGCACGCCAAGTTCCCGTGACCATGACGGCGGCCGATCTTGCTGTGGCAGACCGAGACTGTGGACAACGAGACTGTGGACAAATGGCCAAGGTCTCATATTGGACACGACAGACGCGGCATCAGTCCTCATATTCCATTTCGACGATAGCCAGCGTGCCAGGGTCAACCTTGACCTCGATTTTGCGGCCTTTCGCGTCACGACCCTTGATTTCATAGCAGCCGTCGTCGATCTTTATGCGTGCCACAGTCCAGCCCTGCGCCTCGGCCATTCGCTGGACGGACTCACGCGGCTGCCACTGTGCCATCGGGGCGATGCAGTCATCGTCATCCGCCAGTGCGGTGCCAGTGAACGCCAGCGCGCCAAGCACGGCCAAAATGGGAAGCGAATACTTCATTGCGTTGCCTTCCAAGGTGTTGTGCGATCCACGAACCATCTTTGCCGGTTCAACCTGACAGCTACCTGAAGCCGGGCCAGGCAGCGGTTCAGCTTGCCGTCAGCCTGAAAGGTGAGACAATGCAGGAAATGGAACTGGACACAACACGATGCGTATCCTGCTGATCGAAGACGATACCGTGCTGGGTGCTGCCTTGCGCGACCAGATCGCGGGGGATGGCCATTCGCTTGACTGGGTCATGCGGCTGGACGCGGGCCGCGATGCGCTGGCGGTCGTGGCTTATGATCTGGTGCTGCTTGACCTGATGCTGCCGGACGGGCGCGGCGTTCCGTTTCTGCGTAGGCTTCGCGCGCAAGGCAGTGTGATCCCGGTGATCATCCTGACAGCGCTGGATCAGATTTCGGACCGGATCGAAGGACTGAACGCAGGGGCGGATGACTATCTGGTCAAACCCTTCGATCTGGCTGAACTTTCCGCCCGCATCGGATCGGTCGCGCGTCGCTATTCCGGCAACCCGAACCCGATCATTTCGTTGGGGCCACTGGACATCGACCTTGCCGCCCGCAGCCTGCGCAAGGATGGCCGCACGATTGCCCTGACCGCCCGCGAATGGGTGCTGTTCGAGGCCTTCTTGCAAAGGCCCGGCCAACTGCTGTCCAAGGCGCAGCTGGAGGAGCGGCTGTATTCCTTCGACTCCGAAGTCGAAAGCAACACGATCGAGGTCCATGTCAGCCGCTTGCGCAAGAAACTTGGGGCCACGGTGATCGAGACGGAACGGGGTCTTGGGTACCGGCTGGGGTCGGCATGAGGGCACCCCGTTCGATCCAGGCGCGGCTTGCCCTGCTGATCGGCGTCGCTGTGACCGTGTTGTGGGTGGCCGCCGCCAGCCTGACATCGACGATCCTGCGCCATGAGATGGACGAAGTGTTCGACAGCGCCTTGCAAGAAACCGCGCAGCGCATCCTGCCGCTGGCCGTTCTCGACATCATCGACCGTGAGGAAGAAGGCATCAGCCAAAGGATCGCGGACCTGCGCGCGCATGACGAGCTGTTCACCTATATCGTGCGTGATGCGCAGGGGCGTATCGTGCTGCAGTCGCACGCCGCCGACGTGGCGATGTTCCCACCCTATGACGGAGTGGGGTTCCGCCAAACCGCCACGCACCGACTGTATTTCGACGCGGCATTGCAAGACAGCATAACCATTGCCATCGCCGAACCGCTGGACCATCGCAAGGCGGTTGCGCGCGAGATGCAGATGGGTCTTGGCCTGCCGCTGCTGTTGGTCATCCCGCTCTGCCTTGCGGCGATCATCGCGGCGGTGCGCCTTGGCTTTCGGCCCGTGCTGCGGCTGCGTGATACTCTGGCGATGCGCGGCACGCGCGATCTGTCGCCCATAGCCAGCGCCGATCTGCCAAGCGAAGTCATCCCCATTGCGGCGGCTGTCAATCAGCTATTGGCCCGCCTGCAAGGCGCGTTCGACGCCGAGCGCAGTTTCGCCGCCAACGCCGCCCATGAATTGCGTACCCCTTTGGCCGGGGCCATCGCGCAGGCGCAACGGCTGCAGGCCGAGACCAAAGACCAGGACGCCGGGCGCCGGGCGGCCGAAATCGAGACAACCCTGAAACGCCTGACGCGATTGTCGGAAAAGCTGATGCAACTTGCACGCGCCGAAGGGGGCCGTCTGCGCAGCGGGCAGCCCGCCGACTTGCGCCCTGTGCTCAGCTTGGTTGTTGCAGATTTTGCGCGGCTGGCGAGTTCGGACCGTATTGTCCTTAACATCTCGGACACCCCTGTCATATCAGATATCGACCCGGACGCCTTTGGCATCCTCTGCCGGAACCTGCTAGAGAACGCGCTGAAACACGGCGTCCCGTCGTCACCCGTGACGGTAAGCTTGGCGGCGGACGGACACTTGTCGGTCGCAAATGACGGGCCTGTCATCGCACCCGATATCTTGCCGCAGCTCATGACGCGCTTTGAGCGCGGCGCTGGGGCCGGTGACGGAAGCGGCTTGGGACTGGCGATCGTGCGGACCATCACAGACCGCGCCGGCTGCGCTTTTACATTGACGTCTCCGAGGCCCGGTTCAGTCGAAGGGGTGGAAGCCGTGGTTGCCTTGTCGGCCCCGGCGAACACTCTGGGCTGACCCGCGCTTGCCCCCCACCTGAACCGCCCGGATCTGGATGAACGCGCAGGAAACCCCGACCTGCCTGCGCTGGGCCATTGCGAGCAGATCGTCGGCCATGTCCTGCCCGCCACAAACCGTATCGATCTGACACCACCCCTATATCATTTGGCGGCCTCGGTCAGTGCCGCCTGACGTGTCCAGAATTCCACAAGCAGCATCGTCATTGTCGCCGCGAGCGGGCCGAGGATAAAGCCCGGTGCGCCGAACAAGACCAGACCTCCGATGATTGAAATGAACGCGGGTACCGTGTGCAGCCGCAACCGGTTGCCGACGAATGTGGGGCGCAGGACGTTGTCTATTCCGCCAACCACGATGCCGCCCCAAGCTGAAAGAACAACGGCGCGAATCCAGCTTCCATCCAGCAACAGCAAAAGGGCTGCAGGTATCCAAACGACAAAAGAACCTAAAACCGGCACGATTGACAACAGCCCCATCACCAGCCCCCAAAGCAGCGGCGTGGGCAGCCCCAAAGCCCAGAACATCAGGCCCCCCAGGGTGCCTTGGATCGCGGCAACCGCAAGCGTGCCGTAAACTGTCGCATGCACCGTATCGACGACCCTGCTCAGCAAGTGATCGGCATCTTTTGGTGCCAGCGGCAACCACGCCTTGATCATGGTCTTTGCGGCCAGCCTGTCGCGCAGAAAATAGAACAGCAGGTAGAAGGTGACGAAAACCTCGGCCACCTGCAAAAGTGACCCCCTGACGAAAAGGGCCCCGATATTGCTGATCCATGTTGCAGCGGCGGCCATCATCGAAGGCAAATCGAGATGATTGTCGATCCAGCGACCAAGAGGTGCAAGGGTGGGATAGCTGTCGAGCAGTTTCTGAAGCTCACCACTCTCAACGCGCGCTTGCAGCGATACGATACCGGATGCGGCTTCGGTGATCAGGCGTTCGATCACGAAAACGGCAGGAACCACCACGACGATGGCGACAATCCCGGTCGAGAGAAGCGCCGCAATGTTGCGTTGCCTGACCAGCTTTTCGATCCGCGCATTCAAAGGTGAAAACAGAATCGCCAACGTCAGCGCCCAGGTGATCGCGCCCAGAAATGGTCTGGCAATAAGAAGGCAAAGTGCGATGCCCGAGAGAGAGGCGATCGCCAGTGCAAAAAGGCCAAGTCGGCGGTTGCGCGGTGTTTTTGCTTCTTGTTTCAATCGGACCTGCCCTTCGGCCAGACAGACGCCAGCATGCGCCCTGTCAAATTCAATTCTCTGACCGCTGTGTCGGGTCGCATCAGCTGTGTCGGGTCGCATCATAGGTTTGAGATCAAGCAATCACCGTAACGCAGATTGAGGCGGAAGTGACGCCCTGAAAGCAAAGGGCGCATTAATCGGCATCGTAACAACTCCCGAACCCCCAGCATAGCGGCCTGCAGCGACGGTCATCAAACCCTCGGACTGTTCGCGTCACGTTGCAACAGGATATTCGCGGGCAACACAAAAGCGGCCAGCGTGCCGATGACCAACAGGGTCAAGCCCAACACAAAGAACCATCCTGCCATGAGAGCCAGCCATGCCAGGCCCGCGACAATCGCCCCCAGACAGGCCAGCGCGAATTCCAAGGGCAGCCCATCTTGGTCCTGCCTGCCGATCCGTGCCAGAGCCCGACACCCAAGACGTAGCTTCCAAGCGTATAGCCCGCAAAGATCGCTACCACCTTGACGATCAGCATGACAGGCAACAAGATCGCACCGATGATCGTCAGCATCAGCACGAACCTGGACCCTGCCAGCGCCGATGTTACCAGAAAACCCGACCAGATCGCCCATTCTGATCAACCGCACACTGATCCGGATTGCCGCAGAGCAGAACTTTTGGGCCATGGTATTTTGCTTTTGCAGGCTGGCCCGCCCCTGGACCCGTGTCCTTTCATCGCACGCCCGGCCGGTGCGACGCCATGTCGCTGCCGGCTGCTCGATGATCTGGTGATCGGACGTGTCCGACAGGCACCCAGTCCTGTCCGCCATCGCATGATCTGGAGCAGCCATGCTGGTTTTGGCGGCAGGCGCCGGCACATCGGTTTCAGGTTGCGTTGCTTGACGCTGGTGGCTCAATCGGCGGTTTTGGATGGTTTGGTGTTTGATGCGTCTCCTCTCTGCCGGGATGGTTTCGCCGCGACCAAAGCAGGCGCCAGCCGGTTCCAGGTTGCCGACGCCCTTGTGGCAGCCACCGTTGCTGGGGTGGTTGATGGTGGCGGCCACGACTGGTTCCGGGTCACCCTCGAAGGCGCGGTTTTCGGGCAGGATGCGGTTCTTCAGGGTCTGGGTGCCCACTCGGATGCCTGTTTCATCTTGCGTCCAATAGGAATATCTACGTCACTATTGGCTGCCGACTTTCAACCAAGAAGTGCCAGACACACTCTGAACAGTGACCGGTGACCCAGAAGGATATCTCCGAAATGCCTCCGACCAACATCAGAAGATGGCTTCAGGAACGGCCAGAAATCGAGACCGTATTTGCGTGTGTCTGCGACCTGAACGGCGCGATGCGGGGCAAACGCCTGCCGATCGAGAAAGCCAAGGAAATAATGGACGGCGGGCTTCGGATGCCGCTTTCCGTGCTGAGCGTGGATATCTGGGGCGAGGATATCGAAAACAACGAACTGGTGTTTGAAACGGGGGATGCCGATGGCATCTGCGAATACACCGGGCGCCCCATCGTCATGGTGAACTGGACCAGCAGGCCGTCCGCGCTTGTGATGTTCTGGATGGACACAGAAAATGGTGAGCCGTTTCCGGGCGACCCGCGTCATGCACTGTCAAACATTGTCGAGCGGTACAAGGCGCTGGGTCTGACACCTGTGGTGGCGACCGAACTGGAGTTTTATCTGTGCGATCCATCCGCGCCGCAGCCGCAGCCCCCTTGTTCGCCCGTAACCGGCAAACGACTGGATTCCGATGGAGCGCTGTCGCTGGACGAGTTGCAGCATTTCGACGCATTCCTGAACGACGTCTATGATGCCTGCCATGAGCAGGGCATTCCCGCAGATGCGGCGATTTCTGAAAACGGTGCAGGGCAGTTCGAGATAAACATGGTGCATGTGGCCGACCCGTTGCAGGCAGCTGACGATGCGGTGCTGTTCAAGCGGCTTGTGCACGGTATCGCGCGCAAGCACGGAATGGCCGCGACCTTTATGGCCAAACCCTATGGCGACCGTTCGGGCAGCGGGTTCCACGTGCATTTCAGCCTTGTTGACGAAAACGGCGTGAACGTGTTTGACAATGGCGGCGAGGAAGGCACGGCCTTGATGCTGAATGCCGTTGCCGGGCTGCTGGAAACGATGCAGGAAAGCACCCTTACCTTTGCACCGCATCAGAATTCCTATCGTCGCTTGTTGCCCGGGGCCCATGCCCCCACCAGCGTGGCCTGGGGTTATGAGAACCGGACCGCGGCGATCCGCATTCCCGGCGGCAGCCACAAGGCACGGCGTATCGAACACCGCGTGGCGGGGGCAGATGCGAACCCCTATCTGGTGCTTAGCAGCATTCTGGGCGGTGCGTTGGTGGGCATCGAGGGCAAGATGGAGCCCGCCGCGCCGATTGTGGGCGATGCCTATAGCCAAAAGCTGGATCACCTGCCGCTGGATTGGGCGACCGCGATCCAGGCGTTTCGCCGTGGCAAACATGTACAGCACGTGTTTTCCAAACGACTGCAAACCATGTTGGTTGAATGCAAGATGCAAGAACTGAAACGGTTCTCGCGCCACGTGACCGATTTTGCATATGACAGCTACCTGGAGACCGTATGATGGCCATTGAAACTTTTGCCAGCAATGGCCAGACCAAACACACCGGCAGCTACTATGCGGCAAGTGCCAACCCATCACCCGAGCGCCCTGCGCTAAAGGGCGACAACCATGTGGATATCTGCATTGTCGGGGCGGGATACTCTGGCCTGTCCACAGGGCTTCATCTGGTCGAAAAGGGCTACAAGGTCGCCATTATCGAAGGCGCACGTGTGGGTTGGGGCGCGTCTGGCCGCAATGGTGGGCAGATCGTCAACGGGCTGAACGCAAGCTTGCAGACGATCAAGGGGCGCTATGGGCAGGATACCGCGAATTTCGTGGCCTCATTGGTGCAGGAAGGCGGAGAGATCATCCGCGAACGTGTCAAAACCTATGATATTCAGTGTGACCTCAAATCCGGAAACATCTTCACCGGCCTGACTGCCGCCCACATGAAGGAACTGGAGGCACGGCGCGCTCTTTGGGCAAGCTATGGTATCAAGAACCAGGACATGCTCGACAAGGCGCAACTGCGCGAACACATCGGGTCGGATGTCTATGCTGGCGGCATGATCGACCATACCGGCGGCCATATGCACCCCTTGAACCTGTGCTTGGGCGAGGCTGCGGCCTTTGAGTCGCTGGGCGGCGTGATCTATGAACAATCCCCGGTCATTCATGCCGATACCGAAGCTGCAAGGCCCGTGGTGAAAACCGCCGATGGCACGATGACCTGCGGCACATTGGTTCTGTGTGGCAATGCTTATCTTGGCCATGTCATCCCTGCGCTGACGGCCCGTGTGATGCCCGTATCCACCCAGATGATGGCGACCGTTCCTTTGGGGGACGATCGCGCGAACGCCTTGCTGCCCACCGACAAATGCGTCGAGGATGTGCGCTATATTCTGGATTATTTCCGTTTGACCGCTGACAAACGGCTGATTTTTGGCGGTGGTACGGTTTACGGTGGCACAGATCCCGCCGACGTCGAAGCAAAACTGCGGCCCGCGATGGAAAAAGTCTATCCAAGCCTGAAAGGTGTCAAAGTCGATTTCGCCTGGAGCGGGAACTTTGCCTTGTCGTTCAGCCGAGTGCCGCAATTGGGCCGCCTTGGGGCCAATACCTATTTTGCGCATGGCTATTCTGGCCATGGCGTCACCGGCTCTCATACCTTTGGCAAAATACTTTCCCAGGCAATTGATGGCGACAAAACCCGCTTTGACGTGTTTGCCAAGGTGCCGTGGTATCCTTTCCCCGGCGGGCGAATGTTCCGGGTCCCCTATTCCATGGTCGGGTCCTGGTATTATGCGCTCCGCGACAGGTTGGGGGTCTGACTGACCGGATTTCCGTCACGGACCGATCCGAAAAGTCGAGACAAGAGTAAGAAAACACTCAAGAATGTAGCAAACTGCCAAGACAGGCCAGTTGTAAATCACCGCAGACCTGCTGAAGGATATACTGACATGAGGCGACCGATCGAATCCCATTGCAGTCACCACCTCTTTGACGATTTCCGGCATTATGCGGTACCATCTGCAAGATCAGGCTGGTTGTTCAGTCCCGGCA